>NZ_JBAKHL010000057.1:0-42661 GCF_036902715.1 Micromonospora sp. CPCC 205546 | reverse complement strand
CGGCCTCGAACCCGGCCGCGACCTCCAACAACTCCAACAACGCATCCTCGAACACGACGCCAAAATCCAGATCCCCGTACTGGCCCACTGACCCGGCGGCCGGAGATCGGTGTCGACCTGCGGCGGCGCGTCCGGTCCGTGGAAGGCACGCAGTTGCCGGAGAGCCGGCGAATGGCGGGGGCCGGAGGTGTCCACGGCGCTGTGACATGTCGCCCACGCCCGGGGCCAGCGCATCCGACAGCCGATACCTACAGTCGGGCCATGAGCACCGACGAAGGCGCGCGGGTCCGGCTCCGCCGGCACGCAGCTGAGCAGAGCGCGCCTCTGCACGACGCCCCCGACCGGCGGCAGCCGGCAACGAGGCCTTCGACGGCACCCGCCCCCGGTCGCGTACGCGTACGGGCCGTCTACCCCGGCAGCTTTGATCCCTTCACGCCCGGGCATCTGAACGTGGTGAACCGGGCACGCGAGCTCTTCGACGAGGTGGTCGTGCTCGTGGCGGTCAACGGCAGCAAGCATCCGGTCACCGACCAGGAGGAGCGAGCGGCCGCTGTCCGGGCCCTCCTGCCGGTCGGGTGGGCCTCCGTCACCGTTGCGGCCTGGAGCGGGTTGACCTCCGCCTACTGCCGTCACCATGAGGTGCAGGTGATCGTCCGCGGCGTGCGTAACACCACCGACCTTCAGACCGAGTACCAGCTCGCCGCGATGAACCAGGCGCTGGGCGTCCCCACGGTGTTTCTGCCTGCGCAGCCCGAACTGGCCGCGGTGTCGTCAACCGTGGTGCGCACGCTGGGGAGGCCACCTTCGCCCACCTGGCCACGGACCGCGGGACATCGGCGAACCCCCGGCGGACCGCCGCCGGCAGGTTCCTGAGGCTGGCCGCGTCAGGACCGGGTGGCGCCGGAGGGCTAGGACGCCTGGCGGACGGGCATGTCGGCCAGCCAGACGTCGGCCAGCTCGTGGAGGGGGACGTCGAGGGCCTGGCTGAGACGGACCACGGTGCCGAAGGCCGGCGCGGGGAGGCGGCCGGCCTCGATCTTGCGCAGCGTCTCGGGGGAGATGCCGGCCGCCAGGGCCACCTCGGCGAGACCGCGGCCGGCCCGCGCGGCCCGGAGGGCGACTCCGAGGCGCTGGCCCGCTGCGATCTGTGCGGCGGTGAGTGGCTGGCGAACCATGCCAGCAGGATATCCCACCGCAGCGACCCGACCTGACGTGGTATAAAAATACCGCCACGCGAGAGGGAGGCTGCCGTGATCGAGCTCAAGTCCACCGAGGAGATCGGCCGGATGGCGGTGGCCGGCCAGTTCGTCGGCGAGCTGCTGGCCGAGCTGAGCGGTGTCGCCGCGGTCGGCGTCAACCTGATGGACCTCGAACACCACGCCCGCCGCCGGATGAGGGAGCGCGGCGCGGAGTCCTGCTACTGGGACTACGCCCCTTCGTTCGGCCGCGGCCCCTTCCGCAACGTGCTGTGCCTGTCGGTCAACGACGCGGTGCTGCACGGCCTGCCGCACGACTACGTCCTGCGCGACGGCGACCTGCTCAGCATCGACATGGCGCTCGGCATCGACGGCTGGGTCGCCGACTCCGCGCTCTCCGTCGTCGTCGGCACCGCCGCCCCGGCCGACCTGGAGCTGATCGAGGCCACCGAGGTCGCACTGGAGGCCGCCATCACCGCCGCCCAGCCCGGCGGCCGCCTCGGCGACATCTCCGCCGCGATCGGCGAGGTCGCCCGATCCTACGGCTACGGCGTCAACGCCGAGTTCGGCGGCCACGGCATCGGTCGCACCATGCACGAGGCTCCGCACGTCGCCAACGACGGCCGCGCCCGCCGCGGGATGAAGCTCCACCCCGGCCTCACCATCGCCATCGAGCCCTGGTTCTGCCGTTCCACCGACAAGATCAGGTTCGACGACGACGGCTGGACGATCCGCTCCGCCGACGGCTCCCGCACCGCCCACTCCGAGCACACCGTCGCCATCACGGACTCCGGCCCCCAGGTCCTGACCCGCCGCCCCACCCACGGCGGCGCCCCGGCCGACCCCACCAGGACGCCCGCCACCGCCCCCTGACCGGCTGCGGGCGGGCGGCGTTCGTGGTCGTCGCGGCCGGGACCGGCCGCGCGCGGCAGGCGGGGCCCGGCGTGCGCGTACCGCGACGGCGGCGGCACCACCGGTCCGACGCGGTGGCCCCCGGGGGTCGGCTCGACCGCCGGGGCCACCACGCGTGATCCGGTGCGCCGCCGCCCGACCCGTTCCGGGCGGGTGGCGCGGTGACAGCTGCCCGCGGTCCGGCAGCAGCAGCCGGTGGCTACCTGTGGTTCAGCAGCACCGGCAGCGACGCCACGTCGTTCGCCATGAACGAGCGCAGCGGCTGGATCTCCTCCGGCGACACGGCCAGCGCGAGGCGCGGGAAGCGCGCGAACAGCGCCGGCACGGCCACGGCCGCCTCCAGCCGTGCCAGCCGGGCGCCGGGACAGAAGTGCGGGCCCGCCCCGAACGCGAGGTGCTCCTTGTTCTCCCGGTCGATGTCGAACGTCCCCGGGTCCTGGTGCACGGCCGGGTCGCGGCCGTGCGCCAGGTAGCTGATGAGGATGGCGTCGCCCGCCCGGATGACGACGCCCTCCCCCAGGTCGATGTCCTCCTTGGCCCAGCGCATCGGCAGTGCCGCCACCGGGCAGTGCGCCCGCAGCGCCTCCTCGATCGCGTCCGGCCAGCGGGCCGGGTCGGCCGTCAGGGTCGCCAGCTGGTCCGGGTGGGCAAGCAGCTCGCGGACCGTGTGGTCGATCAGCGTCACGGTCGTCTGGCTGCCGCCGCCGATGAGCAGCAGCAGCATGTCGACCAGCTCCTGCTCGCCGAGCGGCTCCTCGCCCTCCACCCGGGCCGCCATCAGGAAGCTCGTCAGGTCGTCGGACGGCTCGCGGCGCTTGAGGTCGATCAGCGTACGCATGGCGACGTTCATGTCGACGTAGACCGCGGCCGACTCCTCCTCCGGCACGTTGTCGGTGTTCAGCACCACCCGCAGGATGCGCAGCACCTCGGGCCGCAGGTCGTCCGGCACCCCGAAGAGGTCGCAGATCATCCTGGTCGGCAACTGCTGGGAGTAGGTGGTGTGCAGGTCGACCGGCTCGTCCGACGGGCGCGTGGCCAGGTCGTCGAGCAGCCGTCGGGCGATGAGCTCCAGGTGCGGGCGCATCGCGTCGATCCGCTTCGGGGTCAGCGCGGGTGCCACGAGCTGCCGCAGACGCTGGTGCTCGCGGCCCTCCGCCGTGGACATGGACTCGACGTCCACCCACGGCGACAGCCACTTGATCTCGCCCGGGGTGTAGCTGGGCACGTTCTTCGTGACGTTGCGGGAGACCCCGGGATGGGTCAGTAGGCGCCGGACCACGTCGCCGCGGGTGATCGACCACGCCAACATGCCTTCCGGCAGCTCGACGGCCACGGCGGGGCCGGCCGCGCGGAACTCGTCGATCTGCGCGTACAGGCACTTGCCGCCGCGGCTGTCGATCTGGGCGGTGGGGGCAGCGCTGAAGTCGACCATAGTGCGCCTCCTACGAGGATGAGGGAACGCAAAAAAAGGTAACTGTCGATCGGGAACTGGCGGGTAACCGCTTTCTCGCACCCGACGTGAATCCGCCTGGACAAAGGCGCACATCATTGCGTGACGCCAGCGGACCAGCCTATCGTCCTTCCACGACACGTGTCAGGGAGCGGCGATCCCGCCCTACTCACCGAATTCCGCGACAACCCATTTGTTAACGCGTGTGCGGAGGCAGAAACATGGACAGGATTCGCCGGATCGGCGTCGTCGGGTGCGGGGTCATGGGCGCCGGGGTCGCCGAGACGTGCGCGAGGGCCGGGCTCGAGGTGCTCGTCGCGGTGTCGCGGCCGGCCTCCCTCGCGCCGGGCCGGGCGCGGCTCACCGCGTCGCTGGACCGCGCGGTGGGCAGGGGCAAGCTGAGCGAGGCGGACCGGGACGCGACACTGGCCCGGGTGTCCTTCACGGCCGACCTCACCGACTTCGCCGACCGGCAGCTGGTGATCGAGGCCGCCTCGGAGCAGGAGTCGATCAAGCTCGACGTGTTCGCCACGCTCGACAAGGTCGTCGAGGACGAGGACGCGATCCTCGGCTCCAACACGTCCTCGCTGCCGATCGTGAAGCTCGGCGGCGTCACCGCCAGACCCGAGCAGGTGGTGGGCATCCACTTCTTCAACCCCGCGCCGGTGCTCCCGCTCGTGGAGGTCGTCGGCTCGGTGCGCACCTCCGCGCGGACCGTCGAGACGGCCGACGCGTTCGTCACCGACGTGCTCGGCAAGCAGGTCGTCCGCGCCAAGGACCGCGCGGGCTTCGTGGTGAACGCGCTGCTGATCCCGTACCTGCTCTCCGCCGTGCGGATGGTGGAGTCCGGAATGGCGACGGTGACCGACATCGACAAGGCCATGACGCTCGGCTGCGCGCACCCCATGGGCCCGCTGCGCCTCGTCGACCTGATCGGGCTCGACATCGTGGCCGCCATCAGCGAGTCGCTGTACCGGGAGTTCCGGGAGCCGCACTACTCGCCGCCGCCGCTGCTCGCCCGCATGGTGGCCGGCGGCATGCTCGGCAAGAAGTGCGGCCGGGGCTTCTACGAGTACGGGCGATGAACACGTACGAGCGGCTCGTCCAGCTGCTGGAGTCGCACGGCGCGCGGTTCCGCCTCATCCCGCACGAGCCGCAGGGCGTCACCTCCCCGGCCAGCCGGCTGCGCGGCCACGCGCTGTCCCAGGCGGCCAAGTGCATCGTCGCGCGGGTCAAGCTCGGCAAGAAGACGAACCGATTCGTGCTGGCCGTCGTCCCCGGCGACCGGCTGGTCGCGCTCGAGGAGTTGCGGCGGATGTGGGACGGCACCTACGTGTCGTTCGCGACCAGGCAGACGGCGGAGGAGCTGTCCGGCTGCGTCAGCGGCACGATCATCCCGTTCAGCTTCCGCGACGACCTGGAACTCGTGGTGGACCCCCGGCTGCTGGACGAGCCCGAGATCTACTTCAACGCCGCCCGGCTCGACATGTCGATGGCCCTGGACACGCGCGACTACGTACGCCTGGCCGGGCCCCGGATCGCGTACGTCGCTCAGACGTCGCTGGCGGAGGTGGGCTGAAGCGTGGACCTCGCCGGCCGCCTGCACCGCGTCCTCGCCGAGGCGAAGTACCTCTCCCTGTCCACCGTGTCCCCCGAGCGTCGACCATGGACCGCGGTGCTGCAGTACGCGTGGCTGCCCGACCCGCTGCGCCTGCTGTTCGGCTCCGCCACGCAGTCGCGGCACAGCAGGCACGTGGCGGCCCGACCCACGGTGAGCGGGGCCCTCTTCGTCACCGGAGGCGGGCTCACCGAGGTCGACGGCGCCCAGTTCACCGGCACCTGCCGGGAGCTGACCGCCGACGAGGTGCACGCGCACCACGCGACGTTCTACGACGCCCTGCTGCCGGACGAGGCGACACGGGCGGAGTACACCCTGCCCGTGTCGGCCCTGCTGGCGCCGGCGGAGCACCGCATCTACCAGGTCTCGGTGGACCGCGTGTGGCTCGTCGACACCAGCACCTGGATCGAGGACCGGATCGACCGCCGGATCGAGGTGGACCTGCCCTGAGCGGGGCGGGTCCACCCCGGTTCCGGGGTCAGTCGGCCATCGTCGCCCAGAACACCGCCTCGTAGGCGTGCACCATCCGCGCCGCGCGCAGGGCCTGCACCGGGTCGTCGCCCGCCGCGAGGCCCGTCGACACCACCCCGGCCGCCTGCTCCAGCACCTCCTCCGGCGTCTCGGCGAAGTAGCGGAAGTGGGCGACCGCCTCGTCGGAGAACGTGTAGCGGGCCTGGAGCGCGTCGGCCACCCGGGCGTAGAAGCCGCCCGACTCCTCGACGTTGACCAGCAACGCCAGCGGGATCGCCGAGCGCGGCCCGAACACGGCGGTCCGGACGACGAAGGCGGGGTACGCCTGGGCCAGCGGTCGCGGCTCGTACGCCCGCAGTTCCTTCTCCCCCAGCCCCACCGCGGCCGCGAAGGCCGGCAGCAGGCCCAGCGCCTCCTCCTCGGCGGCCGCCATCGCCAGGAACAGCGGCTCGGGGAAGCGGGCCGCCAGGAACGCGAAACTGCTCCGGTCGCTGGACACCAGGTGGTGCAGCTCGCCGGCGAGTGCGGCCAACCGGTCGGTCGGCACCTCACCGCGCTCCAGCTGCTCCAGGAAGCGGTTGGGTGCCATCTCCAGCGATCGCCGGCCCTGTGCCACCAGCTCTGCCACGTGCTCGTCCACGGGTCACCTCCGAATCGTGCGGTGCAGGTTCGGCCCGGTCGCC
This sequence comes from Micromonospora sp. CPCC 205546, assembly GCF_036902715.1. Classification (NCBI taxonomy): domain Bacteria; kingdom Bacillati; phylum Actinomycetota; class Actinomycetes; order Micromonosporales; family Micromonosporaceae; genus Micromonospora; species Micromonospora sp. CPCC 205546. Next base: position 36,331 of record NZ_JBAKHL010000057.1, on the reverse strand, counting down.
GGCCCCGGTGCGGGCTCGGCGATCCACGGCCCCTCGATGGACGCGTCGAGCACGCCCTCCTCCAACCAGGTGAAGCCGCCGTCCAGCACGCGCCGGGCGACCGCGACGTCGTCGCCGTCGGTGTTGTCCCACAGCCGGCGGCACAGCTCGGCCACCCGCTGGCGGGACTGACGGCAGAACGCGTCGGCCAGCTCGACAGCCGTGCCGCCGAGCGCCCGGGCGTAGACGCAGGCGGCGGTCATCGCGTACAGCTCGGCGGCGACGTCCACGACCCGGCCCAGGAACAGCTGCCGCTGCGCCACCGCCTCGCCCCACCGCCGCCGACCGTCGGCGAGGTGCCCGGCCAGCTCGGCGCCCGTCGCGTCGGCGAACGACAGGTGCCCGGCCAGCACGCCGAAGCCGGGCGGCGGCGTGCCCGGCGTGGGCCGGTCGGCCGGATCCGCCTCGTCGGCCAGCGCGTCGGTGGCGACGAACACCCGCAAGGCCTCGCTGGAGCCGTCGAAGATCCGGCCGATGCGCAGGTCCCGGAAGAGCTGCTCGACGGGGACGCCGCGCTCACCACGGGCCGCGGCCGACTCCGCCGTCTCGTATCCGCGACCGCCCCGGATCTGCATGAGCTCGTCGGCGACGCGCCACGCCTGTTCCGAGGCGAACAGCTTCGCCAGCTCGGCCTCCGTGTGCGTGTCCAGCAGGCCGGCGTCGGCGTGCCGGCCGGACACCTCGACCATGGCCTCCAGGGCGAAGGCGGTCGCCGCGATGTAGGCGATCTTGCCCGCCACCGCCTCGTGCTCGCCGATCGGCCGGTCCCACTGCACGCGTACGCCGGACCACTCGCGGGCGATCTTCAGGCTCCACTTGGCGGCGGCGGCGCAGACGGCGGGCATCGACAGCCGGCCGGTGTCCTGGGCGGCGAGCGCCACCTGGAGCCCCTGCCCCTCCGGGCCGATCCGCCGGCTCGCGGGCACCCGGACGTCGTGCAGCCGGACGACGCCGTTCTCCAGGCCGCGCAGGCCCAGGAAGGAGCTGCGGTGCTCCACCGTGACCCCGGGCGCGTCGGTCTCGACCACGAACGCGGACATGCCTCCCGGACCGCTCTCCGACGGCGGGACCAGGGCCATCACCACGATCAGGTGGGCGATGGTGCCGTTGGTCGTCCACAGCTTGACCCCGTCGAGGCGGTAGCCGCCGTCGTCGGTGGGGGTGGCGGTCGTCCGCATCCGGAAGGGGTCGTTGCCGATGTCCGGCTCGGTGAGGGCGAAGGCGGAGATCTCGCGTACGCACCTCGGCAGCAGCTCGCGCTTCTGCGCGTCGGTGCCGAACAGCCGCAGCGGCTGGATGAGGCCGATCGCCTGGTGTGCGGCGAGCAGTTCCCCGAGCGAGGAGTGCGCGCTGCTGACGATCATCAGCGCGCGGTGGTAGCAGACCCCCGACAGGCCGAGCCCGCCGTACTCCCGGGGGAGCTTGACGGCGAACGCGCCGAGGTCGCGCAGGCCGTCGACCACCTCGTCGGGGATCCGGTCCTCGCGCTCGATGAGCCGACCGTCCACCTTGTCGGTGCAGAACGCGCGCAGCCGCGCGAGGAACGCCTCGGCGTCGGCGTCGAGCCCGGTCTCGGGCAGCGGATCGAGCAGGTCGACCCGCAGCCTGCCGCGCAGGAGCTCGCTGCCGAAACTCGGTCTGGACATGGTTGCCTCCCGGTCGACGGGTGCGGTGGATCGGGGACACGGTCGTGCCGCGTCCGCCCCGCCAGGGCGGACGCGACACGACCGCGAGGCGGGTCAGCTCGCCGGCACGGCCTTGATCAGGGACAGCGGGCCGGCGGCGCCGTGCCCGCACCACTCGACGGTGAAGCCGGTCTCGGCGAGCAGGGCCCGGAACTCGCTCTCGGTCCGCTCCCGTCCGCCGGCGGTCACCAGCATGTTGATGTCGGTGTAGAACATCACCGGGTTGTCGGTGTTCGCGGTGTCCGGCAGCACCGATCCGACGATCAGCAGGGTCGCGGCGGCGGGCATGTGCGCGCGCACCGTGCTCAGCAGCTTGCGGGCGTTCTCGTCGTTCCAGTCCTGGAAGACGCTCTTGATGACGTACAGGTCGCCGCCGCCCGGCACGGACGAGAAGAAGTCGCCCGCGACGATCTCGCAGCGGTCGGCCACCCCGGCGGTGGCGAGCACGCCGGCGGCCTCGGCGACGCCCGCGGCGCTGTCGAAGCACACCCCGGTCAGATGTCCGTGGGTGCCGAGGATCGCGGCGAGCAGCGTCCCGTCGCCACCGCCGACGTCCACGACGGTACGCACGCCGGAGTAGTCGTACCCGTCGGCGACGAACTGGGCGGAGGCCCGCGACTCCTGCCCCATCGCCACGTTGAACAGCGCCGACAGCTCGGGGTGCTCGGCGAGGTGCACGTAGGCGTTCCTGCCGTGCACGTGGTCGAAGGCGCACTCACCGGTCTCGACGGAGTGCCGCACCTGCTGCCAGGACGAGAAGAGCGCGGGGTTGGTGAAGAACCGGGTGAACGCCCACAGCGAGTCCGGCGAGTCGGTGCGCAGCTGCTCGCCCACCTCGGTGAGCCGGAACTCGCCCGGCGCCGGTTCCGCCAGCAGGCCGACGGCCACGAGGGTCCGCAGCAGCCGGTGCAGCGACGGCGCGTGGGTGCCCGTCGCCTCGGCGAGCTGCGCGCTCGTGGTGCGGCCGTCGTGGATGTGGTCGGCGAGCTTCAGCTCGGCGGCGAGCGCGACCGACTGCGAGGCCATGTAGCCGCCGATGATCTCGATCAGCGCGGCGCGGTTGCGGATCTTCGGGGCCGAGGTGGCCGGGACGGTGCTGGTCATCTGGCATGCCTTTCCACGAGGGGGTGTCGCACCCACACGTTGGGTTCGACGTAGACGGCGTGGTCGTGGTCGACGTTCACCTCGACCGGAGTCAGGGCACCCGGCACGACGACCGGTCCGCTGGTGTCGAAGGGCAGCCCCGTCCAGGCGCGCCACTGCGCGAGGCTCCCGGAGATCGTCATGGAGGCCGGGCAGACGTCGAGGACCTGACCGCCCGCCCGGACGTGGACGCGCAGCCACGGGTCGGTCGGCAGCCCGTCGTCGCGGGTCCGGGCGGCGTACCCGGTCATCGGCTCGTGCGGCTCGGCGTGCTTGCCGCTGGGCCGGACCGGCCCGACGACGTCGCGGTAGCCGTGCCGGCGGGCGTTGTCCTTGACCGCCGCCAGGACGCGCCCCGACATGTTCCTGGACTGCATGCCCGGCACCACGGCTATCTCCAGCGCGCACAGCGCGGTGAGCTCGCGGCCGGCGGCGGTGTCGAGCATGCTCAACCCCAGCACCGCGTCCCAGCCGGTGTCGGGCAGGCTCGCCGGGTCGCCGTCCCACGCGAAGGGCACGCTGGCCGCGCGGGCGATCACCGCGTCGTCGGCGTCGACGACGACGAGCTGGTGCTCCGGGTACCGCTCGAGGGCCCAGCCGACCACCATCGGCTCGGGCGGGATGTACTCCGGCCAGGACGCCTCCATGTGGAGCATCCCGTCGAGCAGGTCCGGTCGCTCCGCGAGGGTCGACACGCGCATGGGGGTCACCTCCGTCGGTCAGGCGGCCAGGCTGCGCGCGGGCAGCGGGTCCGCGGGCATGGCGCAGTCGTCGTCGGCGTGCTTGCGCAGCAGCGCCAGGTACTCCGAGCGGGGCACCGCGACCGCGCCGATGAGCTTCGCGTGGTCGCCGTCGTGCTGGACGTCGACGGCGACGCCGCCGCTGTCCGCGACGCGCCGCACCAGGCACGCGACCGCCACCTTGGCCGCGCCGCTGCGCAGGGCGAACTGGGAGTCGGCGCTGAACACGCCGCCGACCCGTACGCCGAACGTGCCGCCGACCAGCTCGTCGCCTTCCCACACCTCGACGCTGTGGGCGTGCCCCGCCGCGTGCAGCTCGCGCAGCGCCGACACGAGCGGGTCGGTCAGCCACCGGGGCTCGCGGCCCACGCGGCAGTGCTGGACCACCCGGTCGAAGCAGGCGTCGAGCGTCGTCGTCCACTCGACCTTGTTGCGCAGTTGCCGGCGCAGGCTGCGCTGGATGCGGGCCCGGTCGACGTGGATCACCGGACGGGGATCGGGCGAGCACCAGGCCACGGCGTACGGGTCGGCGCTGCCGGCCAGCACGGCGATCCGGCCGGCGGCGACGTCCGCCTCGTAGGTGAACTCGCTGACGATCTTCCGCTCCTCGGTGTCGGCCGGGAACGGGAACAGCCCGTGCCGGTAGGCGTCCAGCAGGGTCGCGGCGCCCAGGTCGTCGCCGAAGGCGACCGGGCCCTCGGTGGGGGCGTCGACGAGGTCGAGCGTCTGCCAGCCCATCACGCGGCCCGCAGGAACTCGGTGCGGGTCAGGTAGCCGATGTAGCGGTCGAGCATCTCCGCGTCCACCGTCGGGATCTCGATGCCGCTGCCCCGCAGCGCCTGCTGCACGTTGGTGCGGGAGAAGGCCGGGAACGTCGTCTCCAGGTACATCTCCGCGACGCTCATCTGGCCGGTCGCGCAGCGGTCGATGAACAGCGGCGCGAAGGGGGTCATCGGATGGTCGGGCTGTTCGACCGCGACCCGTACCATCTCGTCGAGCCAGTCGGCCCAGGGGACCTCGCGGATGTCGTGCCCGTGCGCGCGCAGGCGCTCGACCAGCACCGAGATGTTGACCTTCCCGGGGTTGGTGAGGTGGTAGACCTCGCCGGCGGGCCGGGCGGTCCTGGCGATGTGCGCGACGGCGGCGGCGAACACGTCGACCGGCGTGTAGTCCAGCGGCAGCTCCGCGACCGGGGCCGTCCCGGTGTCCACGACGAACTTCTTCATCGCGCACATCTCGGTGGCGATGTTCCACGCGCCGTTGACCCGGTCGCCGGAGATGTCGGCGGCCCGGTAGATCGCCACCGGCAGCCCCTGCTCCGCGGCGCGGTGCAGCAGGGCCTCGGCCACCCACTTGCTCTCCACGTATCCGACGGAGAGATGGTCGGCGTACGCCAGCGGGGTGTCCTCGTCGACCTGCCGTACGCCGGCGGTGCCGAAGCCCGCGACGACCGCCATCGTCGACGTGTAGTGGATCGGCACGTTGCGGTGCCGCGCGGCCATCCGGATGATCTCGCGGGTCCCGTCGACGTTCGCCGGCCGCATGTGCGAGTACGGGTAGATGAAGTTGACGGCCCCGCCGGGGTGGTGGATGACGTCGACCGTGCGCGCCAGCTCGTCGAAGGCCGCCTCGGACAGGCCGAGCCCGGGTGCCGCGAGGTCACCGGGCACGGCGACGATGCGCCCCGCCGCCTGGTGACCGGCGAGGTCCTCGCCGAAGTAGTGCCGCGCGTTGGCCTGGATGCGGGCGAGGCACCGCTCCGGGCCGTCCGCGCGCACCAGGCAATGCACGACGGCGTCCGTGGTGTCCAGCAGCTCCCGCAGCAGGTAGATGCCCAGGAAACCGGTGGCGCCGGTGAGGAACACGTGGCGGGGGTCCTGCCAGCGCGGCTCGTCGGACACCTCACGACGGATCTGGACGTCCAGCTGCGTCTCGGCGGCGAAGTCGACCCGCTTGCGGGTGTCGTCGCCGGCGAGCGTGCCTTCCCGGGCCTCGCGCACCGCCCGCGCCAGTCCGCGCGGCGTCGCGTCCTCCAGCAGCAGCCGGATCAGCGGGCGTACCTGGGTGATGAGCACGCCGAAGGAGCCGCGGATCTTCGCGAGCAGCTCGGCGGCGAGGATCGAGTTGCCGCCCTGCGCGAAGAAGTTGTCGTCCGGCAGCACCCGGGGCACGCCGAGCACCTGCCCCCAGAGCCGGGCCACGCCGCGCTCCACCAGGTCGACGGGCGTGTCGTCCGTCGCGTCGGGCACGAGGGCCGGGCCGGGCGCGGGCAGCGCGGCGAGGTCGACCTTGCCGTTCGCCTTCAGCGGCAGCTCGTCGAGGGCGACGAACGCCGTCGGCACCATGTAGCCGGGCAGGTAGCGGCCGGTGAACTCGCGCAGCTCCGCGGCGTCGAGTGGCCGCGGGCCGGTGTGGTACGCGACGAGACGCCGCTGACCGTCGTGCTCGTACGTGGTCACGGCGACCGTGTCGACGCCCTCGTGTGCCGCCAGCGTCGCCTCGATCTCGCCGGGCTCCACCCGGAAGCCGCGGATCTTGACCTGCCGGTCGATGCGCCCGACCACCTCGAGGTTGCCCTCGGCGGTCCAGGCGCCCAGGTCACCGGTCCGGTACATCCGCGCGTCGGGCTCGGGCGCGAACGGGTCGGCGCGGAAGCGGCCGGCGTCGTCCTCGGTCAGGTAGCCGCGCGCCACGCCGCGACCACCGATGTGGATCTCGCCGCGCTCGCCGGGGGCGACCGGTCGGTCGTTCTCGTCGAGGACGTACACGGCGGTGCCGGGCAGCGGCCGGCCGACGGGGGCGGCGCCCCGGGCGGGCAGCACGTCGGCGCTCAGGTCCATCAGGCAGGAGGTGATGGTGGTCTCCGTCAGCCCGTAGGCGTTGAGCAGCCGGACCCCCGGCATCAGGCCCAGCGCCGTGCGGCAGTCCTCCGCGTTGACCGCCTCGCCGCCCACGATCACCAGTCGGACCGGCAGGTCGGCGGCCCCCGCGCCGACCTCGGCGAGGAACCGGCGCCAGTACGCGGGGGTCAGGTCCATCACGGTGATCCCGTGGTGGCGCAGCCGCTCCGGCAGCTCGCTGGGCGCCCAGCTCAGCTCCGGCAGCACGAGCGTCGCGCCGCCGAGCAGCGCGACCGTGATCTGCTCGATGGAGGTGTCGAAGGAGAGCGCGCCGAACTGCAGCACCCGGTCGTCGGGGGTGACGCCGTAGCGGCCGACCAGCTCCCCGCACAGGTGGCTCAGCGAGTCGTGGTTGACCACCACGCCCTTCGGCGTGCCCGTCGAGCCCGACGTGTAGATGACGTAGGCGGCGTCCCCGCCGTTCACCGCCACGGCGGGGGCGGTCGCGAGGCCGTCGGCGACGGTCGCGGTGAGCGCCGTGACCGGCAGGTCGGCGAAGCGCGCCACGTCCCGCTCGTGGGTGACGACGGCGGTGCAGTCGGTCTCCTTCACGAACGCCTCGACCCGGCTGTCCGGCAGCCCCGGATCCACCGGCAGGTATGCCGCGCCCGCCTTCCAGCAGGCGAGCAGGGCGACGACGGCGTCGATGGAGCGTTCCAGGTGGACCATGACCACGCGGTCCGCGCCGACGCCCCGGTCGACGAGGTGGCGGGCCAGGCCGTTCGCCCGGCGCTCCAGCTCCGCGTAGCTGATGCGCGCGTCGCCCTGCACGATCGCGATCCGGTCGGGCTGCGACGCCGCGCGGGCGGCGACAAGTTCGTGGACACGCGGTTGCATACGGATGTTCATGTTTTCCCTCGGGTGTGAGCACGGTCGTACCCGTGGATTACCTGCCGCTGACCCAACGAATTTCGATACGGGCGACATTACTGCCTGACGGCGGTCCCTCCGACTACCAGAATGAGCGCGGATCCCGAATCGGCACTACTCATCAGGGTAGTCGTCAAGGCACGGTCGACCCTTAGTGGAATTCGACTTGAATCGTGCCGGAAAAGGCGCGGCGGCGCGGCGGACGACGGTCGGCCGCGCCGCCGGACCCCGTGCGACGGGAAGGTCCGCAGCGCGCCCTCACGCCGCCGAGGAGGCCGGCACGTGGCGGACGAGCTCCGCCCGCGAGGAGATGCCCAGCCGGCGGAACAGACCGCGCAGGTGGTAGTTGACGGTGTGCGGCGACAGCCGTACCCGCGTGGCGATCTGCCGGTTGGTCATGCCCTCGGCGACGAGTCGCGCGATCGCCCGCTCGACGCCGCTGAACGACTCCCACGCGCCGCCGGCGTCCGGGCGGTGCTTGCTGGCCACGGCCGCGGAGCGCAGCCCGATCCTGCGCCGCAGCTCGGCGGGGACCACGGGCTCCACCGACGGATCGGCGACGCGGGGCGCGCCGGGTGCGGCCCGCCCCCGGCGCAGGCGGTCGCGATCGGCGCGAAGCGCCTGCCGGACCGCGGGCGGCAGCGCGTCGAGCACCGCCCACCACACCAGCTCGTTCCGGAAGACGAGGTCGTCGCCCGCCCAGTCGAGCAGGCCCGCGTCGAGCAGCGCGTCCAGGTCCGGCAGCATCTGGGCGGTGTTCCGCCCGGTCATGGTCGCCAACTCCGCGAGCCGGCAGGAGCGGCCGAGCACGGCGGCCACCCGCAACAACTGCCAGGACCCGGCCGGCGCGCCGCGCAGCGTGGCCCGCACCACCTCCTGGACCCGTCGGGGCGTCCGCGCCCGCCCGGGTGAGTCGGTGACGCCCTCGACGCGGATCCCCTCGAGCAGCGCGGTCAGCAGCAGCCCGTCCCCCGCCGCGGCGGCGACGAGCCGGCGCACGGCCGGCTCCGCCACGACGCCCGACCAGTCGGCGGCGAGCCGACCCCCGGCTTCCCCGGGCAGCGGGCGGCCCGCCTCGGCGAGCGTCCCGGCCAGCTGCGACAACTGCTCGTCCTCGTATGTCACAACACAATCGTGCACATGAATGTCTGCGGGCCTCAACGTTGCCTTACCACCAGGTGCGTCGAGCAATTACCACGCATGGGGGAAGCGGGACCGCAGCAACTTCCCGGCGAATGACCCGAGATTGCTTCCATCAATGTAACGACGTCGCAAGAGAGGCGGGCAGCCGTGGCACCCGTTGTGGTCCAGGATTTCGTACCGACGATCGACCTGTCGGGCCGCACCACCGCCGAGGGACGCGCGGCCATCGCGGCGGCCATCGGCAAGGCGTGTGAGGGCTCGGGGTTCTTCGCCGTCGTGGGGCACGGCGTGCCCGACGACCTGGTGACCCGCATGTACACCACCACGAAGAGCTACTTCACCCAACCGGAGGAGGAGAAGGACAGGAGCGCGAACCGCGGCTCCGGGGTGTCGGGCCTGCGCCGCCCCGGCGGCCCTTACGAGGCGTTCGCCGCACACGTGACGGGTGACCTCGGCGACGAGGAGCGCGCGAGCCTCGGCACGCACCCGGCCACCTGGAAGGCGGCGAACATCTGGCCGGACGACGACTTCAAGGCGGTCTGGCACGAGTACATCGCCGCCATGACCGAGCTGTCGGCGGACATCATGCGGCTGTTCGCGCTCGCGCTCGGGCTGCCGGAGCGCTTCTTCGACGGCAAGTTCGACGAGCACGTGTCGCTGATCATCGCGAACTACTACTACCCGGCGCCCGACGACGGCGTGCTGCGGCGGGAGATGCACACCGACTGGGGCAGCCTGACGGTGCTCTACGTGGAGGACGAGCTGGGCGGGCTCCAGGTGCGCCGGGACGAGGACGACTGGCTGGACGTACCCCCGATCCCCGGCAGCTTCGTGGTGAACATCGGCGACCTGATGTCGTTCTGGACCGGCGGTCGGTGGGCGTCGACCGTGCACCGGGTGGTCAACCCGCAGGGGGCGGACGCGCCCTCGCGCGTCTCCATCCCCTTCTTCTACCTGCCCAACCACGACGCCACGATCGAGCCCATGCGTCCGCTGGCGCAGGCGAGCGCCGAGGCCGGTCTCGACCGGGTGACCGTCGGCGAGTGGTTCTCGCACAAGATGCAGTCGACGTACCAGGCTTCCGCGTAGCCGACCGCTAGCCCCGCCCGCCGACCGCCCACGACAGCGGCCGGCGGGCGGCGGCTGGCGGCGGGCGGAGCATCCGGGTGGCGGGGGCGGACGCCGGGTGGCGCGGTGTCAGAGGGAGCGCACCGCGCCCGGCATGGTGAACTCGACCGTCTCGCGGGCGACCTCACGCTCCAGCACGGTCACCGGCCCTCGGGCGCGCAGCGCCTCGACCACCCCCGAGACCAGGTGTGGCGGGGCGGACGCGCCGGCGGTGATCCCGATCGTGCCGACACCCACCAGCCATTCCGGCAGGATCTGCGCCGCGTCCTCGATGAGGTGGGCCGGCCGGCCCGCGCGGTGGGCCAGCTCGACGAGCCGCTGCGTGTTCGCCGAGTTGATCGAGCCGACGACCAGCACGAGGTCGGACTCCTCGGCGACCGTACGCAACGCCGTCTGCCGGTTCGTCGAGGCGTAGCAGATGTCGGCCGAGGACGGGCCACGCAGCGCGGGGAACCGTCGGCGCAGCACGTCGAGCACCTGGACGGTCTCGTCGACGGCGAGCGTCGTCTGGGTCAGGTACGACACGCGGTCCGGGTCGGGGACCTCGACGGTGTGCGCGTCCTGCAGCGACTGCACGAGCAGCATCCGCTCCGGCGCCTCGCCCAGCGTGCCCTCGGTCTCCTCGTGCCCGGCGTGCCCGACCAGGAGCACGGTGTCCCCACGGTCGGCGTACCGGCGCGCCTCCGAGTGCACCTTCGCCACCAGTGGGCACGTCGCGTCGAAGACCTCCAGACCCAGCCGGGTGGCCTCGGCGCGCACCACGGGCGACACCCCGTGCGCCGAGAACACCACCGTCGCGCCCACGGGCACCTCGTCGAGTTCCTCGACGAACACGGCGCCGCGCGACTCCAGGTCGGCGACGACGTGCGCGTTGTGGACGATCTGTTTCCGCACGTACACCGGGCTGCCCCGGCTCGCGAGCGCACGCTCGACGATCTCGATGGCACGCTCGACACCGGCGCAGAACGCACGCGGTGCCGCGAGCAGTACCGTTACGGACTCGACTACGGACATCGCGCACTCCTTCCCACGTATCTCCGCAGTATCGAGCCGTCTCCTCGCAATCCGGTGGGGTCGCGGTGGAGGCCGACGACGCGCCGTACGCCGAATGCCGCCCGACCCGCGGGCGGAGGCCGCCCTCGACGGGGCCGCGGCGGCGGGTGCCCGGCCCGCGGCAGGCGTGGGCAGGCGGGCCGGGTCACTCCGGCGTGCGCGCTATCCGTCCACCCGGTAGGCGGCGAGGACCGTCTCGGAGATGAGGCGCGGGGCTTCCGCCCGGTCCACCTGCCCGGTGGCCACGTCGGCGGCCGCGCCCTTCATGACGTGGTGCAGGACGCTGGTCAGCCAGCTGGCCGGCAGGTCGGCCCGGAACACGCCCTCCTCCTGCCCCCGGCGGATGAGCTGGTCGACGCGCCGCGCCGGCTCGGCGTGCAGCTCGTGCACGCGCTCGGGCGGCAGGAATGCCTGCGCCGCCGCCAGGACGGCGCTCGACTGGGCGATCAGCAGCCAGCTCGACCGGATCAGGACGCGCAGCGCGTCCCGCGGGTCGCCGGTCAGGTCGAGGCCCGCCAGCAGCTCCTCCCCCTCGGCCAGCACCCGGGTCAGCGCGGCCTCGACCAGGGCTTCCCGGGACGGGAAGTGACCGTAGAGGGTCACCCGGCCCACCCCGGCAGCCTGCGCGATCTCGCTCACGCTGGCGTCGGGGTCACGACTCAGGCAGCTCACCGCCGCCCGGAGGATCCGCTCCGCGTTGTGCTGGGCATCGGCGCGACGGCTCGGCTTTGCCAATGGGCGAGTCATGGAACTTCCCCTAAGTCGAACAGGCATGTATGAGTTAACGTATCCGCGTAACTTGAACACTACCGTTCGACTTAGCGGAGGAGCCTGGCAGCCATGGCGGAACCTGTGACCGCAACCAAAACCCCCGCGCCCGCGGGTCCGCTCCCGGGGCGCTGGCGGATCCTGGGCCTCGTCGGCATCGCCCAGCTGATGCTGATCCTGGACGTCACCGTCGTCGCCATCGCCCTGCCGCACATGGGCTCGGACCTGGGCATGGAACGGGAAGCCCTCACCTGGGTGGTGAGCGGCTACACCCTGACCTTCGGCGGCCTGCTGCTGCTCGGCGGCCGCGCCGCCGACCTGTTCGGCGCCCGACGCCTCGTCCTCGCGGGGCTCCTGCTGTTCAGCGCCGCCTCCCTGACGGCCGGGCTGGCCACCAGCGGCCCCATGCTGCTGGGCGGGCGCATCGGGCAGGGCCTCGCGGCGGCGATCCTCTCCCCCGCCGCCCTGTCCCTCGTCGTCACGACCTTCGACGGCGAGGAGCGCAACAAGGCGCTCGGCATCTGGTCGGCGCTCGGCGGCGGTGGCGCCGCCCTGGGTGTCCTCCTCGGCGGCCTGCTCACGGCCGGGCCGGGCTGGCCCTGGGTGTTCTTCATCAACGTGCCGGTCGGGATCATCCTGCTGCTGGCCCTGCGGATGCAGCTTCCGCCCCAGGCCCCCACCGGTGCGACGGCCCGGCTCGACGTGCTCGGCGCGGTGCTGGTGACGGCGGCCACCGGATCGCTGATCTACGCGCTGATCCGCGCCGGCGACGTCGGCTGGGGCGACCCGAGCATCCTGCTGCTGCTGGTGGTCGCCGTGGCCCTCTACGCGGCGTTCATCCTCCGCCAGCGCCTCGCCGCGAGCCCGCTGATGGACCTACGACTCCTGCTCCGCCGGCCGGTGGCGGTCGGGGCGCTGCTGATCCTCGTCGCGACCGCGTTGATGATCACCGTCTTCTTCCTGGGCACGTTCTACCTCCAGAACTACCAGGGCTACGGCGCCCTGCGCACCGGGCTGCTCTTCCTGCCCGTGGCGATCACGACCATGCTGGGCGCGAACGCCGCCGGTCGCGCCATCGGTCGGATCGGGGCGCGCACCCTCGGCGTCCTGGGGCTGCTCGTCGCGGCGGCCGGCATGGCGGTCCCCGCCGTCGTTGACGGAACCCTGGCCCTCGTCGTCGGGGTTGCCGTCGCCGCCGCCGGCACGGGCGTGCTCTTCGTCGTGGCCTCCGCCGTCGCACTCGGTCAGGTCGCGCCGCACGAGGCCGGTCTCGCCTCCGGCATCGTCAGCACCTTCCACGAGTTCGGCGCCTCGCTGGGAGCCGCCGTCGTGTCGAGCATGGCCGCGGCCAGCATCGCGGGCACCAGCACCGCCGGCTTCTCCCGAGGCTTCACCACCGGTGCCGTCATCGCCGTCGTCGCGGCGGTCCTGGCCTTCGTCCTCACCCCCCGACCGGCCCGCTGACCCCGAACCGGTGGTCGGCTGGGGGCCCGCCCGCCGACCACCGGTTCGGACACCGTCAGGGTGCCGGCTCCACGGCGTCGCGGCGTTCGGAAGCCGGCCGGTCAACCGCGGGCGAGCAGCACGACCTGCTGCACACGTTCCGCCAGCCCAACGGCTACCGCGGCTGCTCGTGGTGATCCTCCTGCTGACGGCCCGGGAACGGCACGGCGCCCGGTCCCACGAGAAGCCCGCCCGGGAAACGGCCACGAGTCCCGCCTAGGTTCCGTCGCACGGGCCCGGTCGCGTCCGCCGCGCGGTCGCGGCCCCAGCGCGGTCGCGTCCGAAGCGCGGTTGCGTCCCCAGCCGTACGACGGTTCGGGGTCCCGGCCCGGCTACGACCTTCCGGGGCGGGGGCGACGATTCGGGACCGCCGGCACCCGTTCAGTTCTCAGGCGCTGATCCGGGTGCTGGCCCGGGCCATGGCCTGTGCATACTCCGGCGACGGCGACAACGCCATGGCGACCCGGAAGTGGCGTAGCGCCTCCGGGTGGTCGTTGGCACGTTCCATCGTGCGGCCGAGCAGGAAGCGGGCGTAGTCGTCGGTGGGGTCCCGCTCGACGAGACGTTCCAGCACGTCGCGGGCCCGCCCCAGCTGGCCGGAGCCGAACAGGCACCGGGCCGCCAACAGCTGCAGGCTGCTCTCGTCACCGTGCTCTGCGAGCGCGGGTTCGAGGATGTGCAACGCCCCGAGCGGGTCGTTCACCTCCAGCAAACCTTCGGCGAGGCGGTACGCGCGGACCGGCGACCTCTCGGTGTCGTCACCGTCGCGCCCCGACGTGAACAGCGAGACCAGGGCCGCCACCGGCTGTGCCCCGGGCAGGGCATGATCGGCCACGACGAACGTCGGGGCGACCTTGACGCCGGAGAGCGCGCCGACCGTCAACCAGGTCCGCACCCTGCCGACGTAGCGGCCCGAGTCGAGCACCTGCGCCGCCCCGGACAGCCCGGCGTCGGCCGCGACCGCTTCGAGGACGGCACGCTTGCTGACGTCTTCGCCGCGCAGGAAGTGGGCGCGCAGCAGTCCTTCCTCGAGCCGACCCTGGGACCGCCACCCACCCTCCTGCAAGGCGTAGGCGAGCAGGCGATGGGCGTCAAAGGTGTTGGGCTTCCAGGAGGGGCGCCAGGTGAACTCGGCCCCGGAGCCGGCGGCCACCTCGGCGATGTAGCCGCTCACCTGGTCGGTGCTGTGCACGCCGTACGACCGACGCTCCTCCTCCGACAGCGGCAGGGTGTCCAGCGGGGCGTCCGGCGCGAGCTGGATCGGCCGATAGACGACCTCGACCGGCTCACCGCCCTGCGCCTCCCACTGCTCGAGCGCTCTCGTCAGCCGTCGCTTGCCGAGGTAACACCACGGACAGCTGACGTCCGACCAGACCTGGACGCGCACCTGACGTCTCCTCCGTTGCGTGTGGACGTTTCCTGAAGCCGTTGACGTGGGTACTGTATGCGACAGGTGTCGCTTAGTCGACATGTGTCGTCGAAACTGGAGGCGTCGATGGCCAGGACGGGTCCCGCACAGCGGAAGCCGGATCCCCGGGCGGAAAGCACGCGCCGGCAGTTGGCGGCGGCCGTACTGGACCTCGCCAGCCAGCGGGACCTGAGCCTGATCACCGTGTCCGACATCGCCAACCGGGCGGGGGTCAACCGGGCCACCGTCTACCTGCACTCCGCCGACCGGGACAGCCTCCTGGTGGGGGCACTGGAGTCGTGGATGTCGAGGATCGCCGAGCTCGCCGCCCGGTGCTGCCCGTCGCGCCCCGGCATGGACGTCACCGCCGCGCCCGATGAGCTGGTCGGCCTGTTCCGTGAGTTCGAGCAGGACGCCGCGCTGTTCAGGCGGATCCTCGGGGCCGACGGCAGCGGCAAGCTCGTCCACCGCCTCCAGAACGTCGTCCGGGAACACGTCCGCCGCCACCTGCCCGAGCAGGAGGAGCCGGGCGGCGTCCCGCACGACCTGCGTGCCGCCTTCCTCAGCGGCGCCCTTCTCGGCGTGGTCGGCCACTGGCTCAGCCAGGACACCAGACCGCCCGCGGTCGAGGTCGCCGACTCCACCTGGAAAATGATCAACAGTCTGTCCTAGGCGACGCCGGGCGAGGTCGTGGCGACGCTCCTCACCCTGGCCGGGCCAGGGACAGTCCGGCGCGGGCGCCCGGGCGGCAACCCGACTGGCGGCCCAGGAAGCCAGGATCGCGCCGACGCGCTCCTCGGCCGGCTACGCGACGCCGGGCTCCAGCGGCCCGCTCGACCCCGGCGGGCGGCGGACGTCGACTTGCCCGTCAGGAAAGTACGCGCTACTTTCCTGCGAGGAAAGCTGAGCACCGGACCAGGAGGCGACCCATGGACGCACGCGAAGCAGAACAGACACTGGCACAGGTGGCGGAGCGCCGTCGGCAGAGCATCGAGGCCGGCACCACCGCATGGCCTCCGCGCGCGTTGTGGAGCATCTGCCTCGGCGTCGTCGCGCTGGGTCTGCTCGTCGACGCCGACATGGTCTGGCTCTGGGCCCTGCTGGTGGTCCTCTGCCTGGGGACGGCGTGGAACCGCGGGGTACAGCTCAGGCCGACCCGCTCGTCCCGGCACTGGAAGGTGGCGCTGGCAGCGACCTTCGTCCTGGCCCTCGTCGCCGACATCGCCGTGCAGTTCGTGGTCCGCGCCCTGGAGTGGCCGTTGCCCAACACCTTCGGCGCCCTCGGCGCCGCCGTCACCATCGCGCTGCTCAGCCGGCCGGTGCAGGCGCGCCTAGTCGCCAGCCTGCGCCCGTGAACCGCCAGCAGCCGGCCATGCCCGTCGTCCACGGCGTACCGCTGCCCGCGGTCGGTCTCGACGCGTTCCTGCACACCCCCGCCCGGTTGAACATCTGCGCCCTGCTCGCCCCCGCCGAGTGGGTGCTGTTCTCCTTCCTGCGCGACAGCATCGGCACCAGCGACTCCGCGCTGTCCAAGCAACTCACCGCGCTGGAGCAGGCCGGCTACGTGGAGATTCGCAAGGACCGCAGCATCCGGCGCCAGACATCCGTCCGCCTCACGGACGAGGGACGCGCGACGTTCGACGCCTACCTGGCCAGCCTCGAGGTACTCGTCGCCCGCGCGCGAGGCACGGCCGACAGAGCACCGATCCGGAGCGAGCAGGGCTGATCAGGGCCGCACAGCCATCCGGTTGTACGGCCCCGGCCGCCCCGAGTGGCCGTCGAGCTCAGCGAACGGATGGGCGTCCGGTCGGGAGGACCCCGCTGGTAGCCGTGGTCAGATCAGCCGGCTCGTGTAGCCGGCTACAACCAGGCGCTCGAAGGCAGCCCGTACCTCGTCCGGTATCTCATGCAGATGAGGGACGAGCCGTCTATCAATAATCCGTCGCAGCCCAGCAGAAGAAGCGGATCTATAGGCGCCCACCAGGCAGAACGCCCGCAGAAGGTGGAGGCCCAGAGTCGAACTGCCCCGGCCGAGTCACGCACCCATTGGCATCCATCGTTGTCTGACATAGAGTCACTGGCTAGTCACAGTAAGTGCAGACGACCGGGCGGCGACTTGCGGATGATGACCAACACCCACAGAGCCAACTGCGCAAATGCCCAGAGGCCGGGCTGCACATGCTCCGGCTGCGGGGGCTCACAACACGGCTGGCAAGGATGGACATCTCTGGCCGCCGACCGGCCAGAGAAGCGCGACGAGCGGCGGCGTGAACTCAAGGAGAAGGTGGAGGGGGACAGACGATCCGGACGCCAGAAGTTCAACGCCCACAACCGGGAAATCTACTTTGACCTCGCACGCCTGGACATCGCCGACTACCTGTGGGCCGCAGACGGCCGAACCAAGATCAACGGCCGACTGCCACGCGATGTTGAACCAACATCGATGTCATCAGACCTTGGCCGGATGGACACCCTTGCCCACCAGGTCATGGAGAACCCGTGGGACGAGATCTCAGCCGGCATAGACAGCCTCGTCCGGAATAAGGCTGACGCCAGGGAGGTCAAGAAGCGCCTGGCCGATCACACGTGGTGCAGCCTGCTGGTGGCCCTGATCCAGTTGATCGAGAAGATCAACAAGACCGTCGAACTGCTGACGGACACCGCCAAGCAGTTCATCACCGGCGCGTTGTCGCGGCGGTTCGATTCGGGGCCGCCCCGGCTGGTGACCGACGCCATCATCCGCCTTGTCGTGGACAGGGTGTGGTCAGCCCTGGCGAGGCTGCTGGAGGCTCACTTTCCCCTCCTCGGAACAGACACCCTGCGCGTCCTGAGGATGCTGGCCATCTTCACCTGCCCCTCGGTCGAACACCACCCAGCGGTCTACAAGCACGCCGTCCGGCCGCTCATGGGCGACGCGCACGAGATCATCACGGACGAGATCAAGACGCACGTGGTCACCCTCTTCAGCGCGTGGTGGCGGCGGCGCGCCCCGGAAGCTCTGGCCTGACGCGCCCCGGACACGCCCGGCCCCATCAACCCCGGAAAAGAACCAGCGGTGCGCGACGCACGTACACGAGACCCGCGCTCGGTCCGGGCGACAACGGCCCGGTCCCACGGCTCCCGAGCACCCATCGAGCGACCACCCACCACCCGCGTACGCGAAAAAGGCTCCGGCCGGGTGGAAACCACCAGGCCAGAGCCTTTATTGCTGGTGCGCCGCCAGGGACTCGAACCCCGAACCCGCGGATTAAGAGTCTACGCTCGTCAATGCCGGAAGATGACGGTTAATGCTAGCCAATGCCGCCTGAGCAGGCAATAAGCCCGATGACATGTCGCGCAGTGCCACGCCGTGCCGGACCGTTCCCGGACGTCCGGTCCCCCTACGGTCCCCCAAGGAACCGGCAGGCACTAAAGGGGCAAGCCCGACAATACTGATGCCACCTGTGGCGTAGCTAACAAAATTATCAATCGGTCGGTTCGTGCGCCCCCGCTTGTCTGGCCGGCCTGGCTTTGTGGCGGGGTCGGCCAGACATACCGACAAGCGAGGTCGACCCGCAATGGGGTCTGCTGCACCCCCTGTCACCTACCGGTGCAGCAGACCCCGCCGCCTACCGCTGCCGCCACGGCCACCGCAGTGCCTCAACAGGTGACGCGCCCCGGCCGCGCAACGTCTACATCCACGAAGCCGAAGCGATCACACAACTCGCCGAATGGATCGGCATCCCGGCAGCCGACCCCCACACGGTCACCGACGCGCTACTCGAACACGAGCTCCACGTCACCTGCGCGATCGGCGGGACACTGACCATCACAAAGATCTCCGAGGCGGCCGCCGCGGAGCGACTACCCGCGATCCCGCACCAGCGCAGGGCAGCAGAAACCCCCACCGAGGCGCTTCATCTACCGTGAAGACCACCCGTGGGGGTTAACGTGTCCGAGCATACTATTCAACTCAAGCTGGTTCCAAGAATGAGAGCTGCGAGGTCTCCAACAAAAGGTCCTTATTTCTTCTGGACCGTTATTGGAGACCTCGCCACCCTGAATAACTGGCCAACTAAGACGGCCCGGCGATTTTGGCCCCCGCCGCCGCCCTTTCCGCGCTATTGATCGGCAAAAGAGGCCCATACGCGCTGCGCGACACCTTCACCATGAATGCCTTGCTTACGGAGGATTTCAGCGCAGTCCTCCGCATTCGTCGCATGCTTCAGGAGAGGCATCAACCTCATCGCCACCGGCTCATACTCATCGTCAGGCGCGCTAACCGCCGAACCCATACCAAAGGGATCGATCTCATAGAGCAAGCGGGCTATTGCACCAACACGCTGCCGATATGTCGCCCCCATTGATCAACCTACCTAGCGTCTTGAATGATCTGCTGCACGAACGGCTTGTTTTGACTCGCGTTCCATGCGGTGACGACCTGCCCATCTGGTCTCATCACCACGGTAGCATCTCGCCCTAAATAGGTGTAACGGACATTGCCAGCAACTTTGTTTTCCACCACAGCGATGGGGTTGTACACAGCGTCAAGCATGGACTGAGGCCTGACACCTCGATCAATAATCTGGTTCAGGGCATGCCCCTGTTGCATGGACCCGCCAAATCCTTGGATCTGAATCTTAGGATTCGCGACGATCGTGGCATTCGTACCATAGGTCCAGCCTAGGTTCTTTGGTGCGCTACCCCCGAACCTGCCTCCCGCCGCACCGAGCACCGCAGCCAGCGCCACGGCCTCAGTGTTGGCGCAATCATCCGTGCATTGGCCAGCGAGACCAGCCAGTGCACCGGTGGCGAGCAGACAGCCCGCGCCAGCTGTTTCCGGGCAGAGTATGGCGCCTACCGTAGCCACGACAGTGGCGACTACCATCTGATCCAGCGCTTCCCAGTAGTCCTTCAAGCTGGGCGTACCGTACAGAGCACGCTTGATGCGGAGCATGATGGCGTTGTAGGCGGGCGAGCCAGGGACGTTCCAGGTGTCCGGGTTCTGGTCTATGACCATCCGGATGTAGCTGTCTAGCTGCCGCCTTTTCTCTGCCGGGATGGTCGGCACGTTCGCGGAGGGGTTGTTGCCGGAGCCCGAACCACCGGTGGCCTGCCCGGCGCTCGTGTTCTGCCCGCTGCCCTGGTTCTCCTCGCAGTGACGCTGGGCGGTGCCGGTGTAGTTGTAGCACTCGTCCTGGGGTGCGGTTCCTCCCCCTTCGTTGGCACCGTCACAGGAGTAGGCGCCGGCGCACTCCTTCAACCCGCTCGGATCGCTGTAGGTGACCGGCGAGGCACTGCTGTACCCGTAACCCGTCCAGGACTGCGGATCCTGCAGGTCGAAGACCGGGTCGACCGAGACGAACCGACCTGTGGCCGGGTCATACTCCCGTGCCCCGAGATGGGTCAGGCCGGTGTTGTCGATGGTGCCGCCGACGAAGCCCTTGTCGTTGGCCCAGGTCGGGTCGCCGCCCCGCGAGTTGCCGTACGGGTTCTGCCGGCGGATCGTGGCGGTCTGTGCGGCGTTGGCGCTGACCGACACGTTCGCCGTGCCCTGATGGTCCGCGGCGAGCCAGGTCAGACCGGCGGCGGTTCGGGAAGCCACCAGGGATCCGCCATAGGAGTAGTAGCGGGTGCAGGTCGTGCTCGCGGTGCTGTTGCTGTACCGCAGCTCCTGGCCGGGCAGGTAGAGGGTCTTGCCAGCCGGATCGCGACGGACGAGCCGGTTGCCGTCGGCGTCGTAGATGTAGGTGGTGGTGCCGGTCGAGTCGGTGCTGGTCTCCAGGTGCCCCTCGGCGTCCCAGGTGAGCACCTGCGAGCCGGTGCCGCTCGGGCAGGTATTCGTGGCCGTTCCCGCCGGTCGGCAGATCGTGTTGCCCGATGCGTCGTACCGGTAGTTCTGGGTCAGCGAGCCGGTGGTGGTGGTCGAGAGCGCGTGCGGTTGCGTTGCTTGGGCGGCCGGATAGCTGTAATTCGTGGTGGTGTTGCTGGCGCTGGTGTGCACGACCTGGGTCTTGCGGTTGCCCACCTTATCGAACGTCCAGGAGTGCCAGTAGGGTGCCGGTCCGCCTAGTGTGATGGCCGATGGTGCGGCGGCACAGTCACCGCTGCTTGGCGTCCAGGCCTGGGTGAGCCGACGCAGGTAGTCGTACGTGAAGCACTGGGTGTCGTCGACGGGGTTCGGTGCGGCGTCGACCGCCTTGGTGATGTTGCCGGCGTTGTCGTAGGTATAGCGGACGTCGGACAGGATGTTCGGACTGACCGTGTCCCGGTCCACCCGGACCCCGGTCAACCGCCCGGTCTCCAACTCGTGGGTGAACTTGTGCCACACCCGGCCGCCGGCAGTGTCGTCCGTGTCGAGCGTGAGCTGATCGAGTTGCCCGAGGGCGTTGTAGTTCGTGCCCGCCACGTACGACAGGTTCGTCGCGTCGTATAGGGAGGTCATCGTAGTGGCCTGACCGAGCGCGTCGTAGGTGTAGGAGAGAGTCTCGGCCGGCAGGTCACCATTGGTGGAGGGCATGCCCCTCGAGGCGAGGCTGCCGTCGACGTTGAACGTGCTGGAGAAGGTGTAGGTGTCGGCCAGGTTGGTCTCCGAGGGCGGAATCAACACCTGGATGCCGGTCGGCTGGTACTGGTCGGTGTATCCGGCGACCTTCTTCTTGTAGGAGGCCCCACCCACAAAGCGCGTTGACTCCGACAGGCGTCCCTTGGCAATCGTGTCGTACATCCACTGCGCCCGCATGGTGCCGCCGACGGCGTTGTCGTACACCGCCCGCTTGCGGCCCAGCGGATCGTACTGGTATGCGAGCTTCTTGCCACGGGCGTCGGTGGACGAGGTGACCCGGTCGGCGGCGTCGTAGCCGAAATCGGTGGCACCCGTGTCCGGATCGGTCGTCTTGGTCCGGCGGCCCTGCATGTCGTACTCGTAGAGCCACTGGTTGCCCATCGCGTCCGCGACGCTAATCTGCTGCCCCTTACGGTTGTACGCGAAGGACGTGGTGTCCCAGGAGCCAGCGGTGTTCGGCGTCGGTGTCGCACCGTGGTACTGCCGTACCGACACCGTCCGACCTCGCGCGTCGGTGAGCGTGGAGGTCGCGGTGCCCCCGGCGGGCGGGGTCACGTCGGCGCGGTCACCGGCGTAGTAGACCGATGTCCGCCAGCGCTCCACGTCGTAGGGCTGGAAAACGGACGCGGTCGGTCGTCCGGCGCCGTCGAAGACGGTCCGGGTCTGGGTCGGCACAAGCTCCTGCTCGGTGGCGGTGACCAGCGTGGTACCCGGCGCCCCGGTGGCGTGGTAGCTGTCGAACGTCTTCGTCTCCCGGCCGGCTGTGTCGTAGAAGGTGTCGGTGAGCAGCCGGCCGCCCGAGGGCGAGGGCGATTGGGTCTGTCGCACCCGCAGCAGACCGTCGTAGAGGGCGTACATCGTGTTGTACGCACCGGCCGCGTTCAGCCGGGAGGAGGAGACCACGGTGACCGCGTTGTTGCGGATCAGGTAGCTGAAGGTGGCGTTGGCCGACTCGGTCGCCTTGTCGCGGCCGGGCAGCCACACCGCGGTCAGCCGGCCGAGGCCGTCGTAGGTGAGGTCGGTCCGCTTGTTGTTGGGGTCGACGATTGCGGCGTTGTTGCCCCACGCCGGGTTCACAGTCGTCGTGGCCACGTGTTGCATCGGGTTGGTGACCGTGGTCGCGGTCACCGGGCCGCCGGTGGCGGGGGTGTAGGCCGTGGTCGTCTTGGCGTTCAGGGCATCCCAGGCCGCGGTGACCCGGCCGTACGCGTCGTAGGTGCCCTGCGAGACGGTGGCGAAGGTGGGTGCCCCCGCGTTCCAAGCGGTCATCTTCTCGGTCTTCGTGCCGAGGCCGCGGGTGGGTGCGGTTTCGAAGGCCTGGCCGTCGAAGCTGGTCCGTTCCTCGGTGATGACGTCCGCGTCGGTCAGCGTGCCGGTGGTGTCGGCGCACTTCACCGCGTATGTCTGAGTGCGGTGCACCTTGTCCATCAGCCACAGGGTGGTGTTGCGCGGAAGGTAGTCCATCGTCTTGCATTGCTCGTCGCCGGCAACTCCGTCCTGGCCGAAGTCATCGACCTGCGTGGGCATGCCGAGCGGGTCGTAGGTGGTGGTGGTCCGCGTCACTCGCTCGCCGCGTCCCGCGTCCAGGGTGGTGTACTTGCGGGTCGTGGCGACCCGGGCGAACCGGGCAGTCACCGTGTCCCCGTTGAAGGTACGGGTCGCGGTCGCGTCGGAGCCCCACGGATCACTCGTCTCACGGGACACCGCTGGCCCACCCGGCCCGTTCAAGGTCTTGACCTCGCGGGTCATGCCGGCGAACCAGTCCGCGTCGGCGATCCCGTCGACGGTGGCGGTCTTGGTACCGCCCGACGGTGCGGCCCGGTCGCCGTCCATGCCGCGGAAGTAGCGGGTCTCGGTGTAGGTCTGCTGCCCCGGGTCACCGGTGGTCACCCCGACCCTGCCGTAGCCGCGGTAGCTCGACCAGGTCTTGTACTTCTTCTCGATCAGGCCGTCGTCGTCGCTGTAGTGCCACGCGGCGCCGTCCAGGTATGAGTAGGTGTGCACCACTCGAGGGCTGCCCTGCGGCGGTGCTCCACCGGTGTTGTCATGCTCGTAGACTGTGGTGACCACGTATTTGTGGAACCAGTCGGTCACCGGGTTGGTATAGCCCTCTGGGGTCCACACCGACGGGTAGCAGCGTTTCGTGTTCGTCTGCGGCGTCGGCGTCTGCCCCGCCACACAGTCCGGGTCGGAGTACGTGACGTTGATGGTGCCGCCGGTCTCGGTCTGGATCTTGGTGATCCGCCACCAGTTCATCGCCGCGGCGAAGTCGATCGTGTCGACCCGGTTGGACAGTTGCACCCCGGTGAACTCGATGTCCGGCACGGTGGTGGTCGTGCCGACCAGGCCGGCGTGGGATATCTTCGACAGCCAGAGTCCCGCGCGGGTGCCGTCGCCGGGATCCGGGAACGTGTGGGTGAACGTCCACCGCTCGACGTCGGAGTAGGAGCTGCCGGAGCGGACCTCAGTGGTCACCGACGCCAACCGCTTGGTGGTCCAGAAGGTGGGCGAGTAGACCGTGCCGCAGCTGGACCCGGTGCACTGCTGGTCCCACGGCGTGTCCGGCCAGTGCGCCGCGTCATGGGTGGTGCAGTTGGACAGGCAGCGGTCCGCGACCCCGAAGACCACTTGTGCCGGTGCCGGCGTGTTCAGCACCGACTCCACGCCGCCGTCCCGGCGGGTGCCGTAGGAGATGTGGTCCAGGTAGCCGGCGCGGTCGTAGGGGGCGTCGTCGTCGGCGTCGAGGTTGCGGCCGTACTTGTTGGTCTCCTTCGTGTACCAGTACGAGGCGGAGTTGCCGTGCACGTCCACCACGTAGTCGAGGTTCCACCGCCACGCCTGATTGCAGTCGGAGTCGATGAAGGCGCTGGCGTGGCACGGCTCGCTCGGGTCGTTGCCGAACACGGGCGCGGTCAGCGTCGAGTTGGTGACCGGCTTTCCAGATGCCCAGCCGGGCAGCCGGTTGATCCCGAACCAGTACTGGGTGCCGTCGGTGGTGGTGACCACCCAGTACTCGCCGTCGTCGTCGCCGTTGCTGGCGCCGGTCTTGCGCTCGATCCGTGACCCGTCGTCGGAGCGCAGGTGCCAGCGGTCCTCGGTCGCGTTGTAGATCAGCTCGCCGGAGTGGCCGGCCAGTGACAGCGTGGCGTTGTCAGTCTCCCAGCACAGATCACTGGTCTTCTTGGTGTTGTTGGCGGAGCCGTCCATGTCCTGGCCGCAGTTGAGGTAGCGCCGCTCGATGAATCCGCCGGGGTTTGCTTCGAAGCCCTCACCCACCCAGGAGGGCTGGTTGTTGCTCGCCGCCTGGCGACCGTCCACGGACTGCGACGAGTAGGCCAGAGCGAGGCTGGGCGCGGGCCCGTTGAGCGACGGCGGGACGCGCATCGGGTAGTTCCAGGTAAACGCGCCGGAGTTCCCACCGGCGCTCCAGGTCGACGACGGTTGCAGCGAGGTGGCCTTGTAGTCACCTGCGGCGCTGGAGTCCCCGGCCGTCACCGCCAGCAGGCCGCCGGTCTCGAGGACTGGGACGGCTGCCGAGACGGTGCGTGCCTTGAGGTCGTTGGTCGACCGCAGCGGAGTGCCCGCGCATGCCTCAGCGGCAGGCTTGGTGAGCGCGCACGCCGGCACCGACACCAATCGCAGGCGGGCGGACCAGTCCGCACCGAAGGCGTTTGCGAACTCCGCGTAGTCCACCGACAGCCGCACACTACCCGCGGCCCGGGCACCATCACTCCGGCCGATCCTGAGCAGGACGCCGTGGACTCCCGCCCGTTCCGTCTCGATCCGGTCCAACACCTCGATCCGTACCCGGGACGGCGTGGCAGCGGGCGCGAGCGTACGCCCGGTCGAAGACACCGCGGCCGAGCCGGACGGTGCGACCCGCACCGGAAGCGAGCCCGCGCTCACCGGCGCGATCGCACGAGCGGTGACATCGACCTCGGCGGCCCCCGCCTTCGGCCACACTGGCGCTGGCCTACGGCTGGCGTCGGGCATCACCGTTCGTGCACCCGATGTCGCCGGAGCCACGGGGGACACCGGCACCGCCCGTACCTTTTCCGGGGCCGGCTGCTGGTGCGGTGCCGCACCCGAGGCGGGAGTGGGTGCATTCAGCAGTGCCGTGGCCATGAGTGCCGCTGTCGCGGCGGCTGTCGCCAGTCGTGCGCGGCCACGACGCCGCCGCGGCGGGTGTGGTGGGCGGGCTTCGTCCATGGTGCGCTCCCCGAGGTTTTCGTAATCGCCATGTGCAGTTGGGTCCTGCCGGCCCTCAATCCGGGTGGATCGAGGGCCAGCGCTAAATCGGCAGTTGACGGGCCGTAGCAGATAGGGGCCTGTCATGGGGTGGGCGTGTTGAATCGCAGCCCCAGTCCCGGCCGGAGCACCGGTTGCCGGTAGGTGTACTGGATGGCGGACGTGCCGTCAGCGTTCTCGATGCCGATGGTGGCGGCGCCGCCGCGTTCCAGGAAGGTGCCGTCGTTGTCGGTGTAGGTGAAGCTGTAGCCGCCGGCCTCGTCGATGACGACCTGGAAGGTGATCCGGGTGAGGGGGTCTTCGTAGGAGTGGACGTTGCGCCACTCGATGACGAACTGTCGGTTGGGGGCGCTGCCGCGCACCACGGTGCGGACGCTGGCGTTGCTGTCGACGAACCAGTCGTGCCAGAAGGGGTAGAGCGCGGCGTTGGGCTCCTCAGGACTGTCCGATGAGGGGATCGGCCACGCGTCCGGTGACGGTTCGCCGGGGTCGACGAAGCTCAGCACGCCGTTGATGTCCACCCAGCCGGTGGTGTACGTCTGGCCGTAGTGCGTCACGGGGAAGGGCAGGGTGACCGGGGTGAAGGCGTCGTCGCCGGTCAGCGGGAGCACGGCGCCGTTGGCCGGCATGTAGGGCACGGCCTGTTCGGTCAGCGTGTAACCGCCTCCGCCGGGGGTGGCGCCCAGGGCGTAGTCGACGGCGGCCTGGGTGTTGGTGCCGACCACCACCTGGCGGACGTCGGAGCCCTTGCAGGTGCCGCCGGTCACGGTGACGACGGCCGCCCAGGTGCCCGCCGGCACGGCACCAACCTGGTACGTGCCGTCCGCCGCCGTGGTAGCCGACTTGTCGGCCACCTTGACGGTCGCCCCGGCGACCGGGGTGCCCTGGCAGGTCACCGTGCCTGCCATGCTGCCCAGACCCGGCGGGTTGGGCTTGAAGGTGACACCCTGACCGGTGGCCAGCCAGGTCTCCCGGTGCAGGTACTGGAAGCCGATGGACCCGTCGGCGTTCTCGACGCCCACGGTCGCCTCGCCACCCCGCTCGACCGGCTTGGCCGGGTCGATGTCGGCATAGGCGAGGGTGATGTCACCGCCCTCACTGAAGATCACCTCGAAGGTGGCCCGGGTACTGGTGTCGCCGTAGAGGTGCACGTTGCGCCACTCCACGACCCACTGCCGGTTCGGTGCGGTACCGCTGATCTTCGTGGCGATCCGGGCCTGCGAGTCGACCACCCAGTCGTCCCAGTGCACGTACACGGCGGCGTTCGGGGAACCCTCGGCAGCCGGTGACGGGAGCGTGCCGGGAATCGACCCGATCCAGCCGAAGTAGGCCGGGTCCTTGAAGCTGATCAGGCCGTTGGCGCTGATCCAGGCCGAGGTGTACGACTCGCCGTAGAGCTTGACCGGGAACGGCGGGTTCTTCTGCCAGACGGTCTCGTCGCCGGTCCAGCCTTCGACCACGTCGCCGGGGACGAAGGTCTGCGCACCGCTGGTGCACTTGTAGCCGAACTCGTCCCCGTCGACCATGACCGACAGGTCCACGTCCGAAGTTCCCCCGGGGTGGTTGACGGTCTCACGGGCGTACTGGCCGGCGCACCGGTTGTCCCCGGTGGACGCGGTCACCTTGTACTCACCGACCTTCACGCCGGTGAACTGGTAGCTGCCGTCGGTGGCAGTGGTGGTGGTGCGGTTGCCCGGGTTCAGGGTCACCGTCGCGCCGGCGACCGACTGACCGGTCACCGCGGTGGTGAGCACACCGCTGACCGTGCCGGCCGGCGCGGGGCTGTAGGTGATCGAGCTGTTGCCGGTGAGCACCGCCTCCTGGAAGGCGTACAGCGCCGCCACCGTGCCCGAGCCGTTCTCCAGGCCGATGGTCGCGCCCGCGCCCTGCTGCACGGGGGTGGACATCGCGCCGTAGTGGTACGCGATCCGCCCGTCCTCGTGGAAGATCACCTCGAAGGTCAGCCGCCCGATGCTCGGCGGGCGGAAGTTGACGTTGCGCCACTCGACCACGTACGACCGGTTCGGGGCGGTACCGAGGGTCTGGGTCCGCACGCTGGCCGACGCGTCGACCTCGAAGTCGTCCCAGAACGGTGCCACCACCGCGTTGGGTGCCGTGGCCGTCGGCATCGTCGGGTTCGCCCAGGTGTCCGGCTCACCGGAGGCACTGCCGAAGCTGACCAGGCCGTTGGTGTGCACCCGGCCGGTCGTGTACGCCTCGCCGTGGAACTGCACCGGGAACGGCAGCGTCACCGACGCCGTCGCGTCGTCGCCGGTCAGGGCGAGGACGTTGGCCGCCGCGACGAAGCCGCCGGTGCCGGTGGTGCACGCGTACCCCATGTCGCCGTAGTCCGGTCCGAGCTGGAGGTTGCGCACGATGTCGGCCGAGAGCTCCACCTGGGCGCGCACGGTGGGGCCGCAGCGACCGGCGAGCTTGGCCGAGACGGTGTAGCTGTCGGCGACCAGGCCCGTGAAGGCGTACGTCCCACCGGCGCCGGTGGTGGCGGTCAGGCCGCTCGGGTCGAGCGAGATCGTGGCGCCGACGACCGGAGCGCCGCCGGCGTCGGTCAGCGTGCCGGAGAGGTTGTGCGTCTCCAACTCGCCGGCGACGTCGGGACGGGTGAAGGTGATCGCCTTCCCGCTGGTCAGCACGGGCTCGCTCACGGAGTACGACAGGCCGTCCTCGCCGGCTGCCGCCTCGATGCCGACGATCGCGTTGCCGCCCTTCTCCGCCGGGGTGTCGAGCTGGTCGTAGTTGGTTGTCACCGTGCCGTCAGGTGCCAACACCACCCCGAAGGACAACCGCTCCGCCGTGTTGCCCTTGCGGTGCACGTTGCGCCACTCGACGACGAACCGCTGCCCGCTGCCCGTGCCGGTGCTGGAGGTACGCACGCTCGCTGACGCGTCGACCACCAGGTCGTCCCAGAACGGCGCCACCAGCGCGTTCGGGTCCGCCGGCGCGGGCAGTTGCCCGCCGCCGGTGTAGGGGTGGGAACCGCCCGGGTCGGTGAAGGAGAGCAGACCGTTGGTGTCGACCCAGGCGCTGCGGTACGCCCCGCCGTAGAACGGGAAGGCGAACGGCAGCTGGACCGTGGCGACCGCGTCGTCGCCGGTCAGCGTCAACGGGGTGGCCGCCGTGGCAAGTGCGGCGGTCTGCTCGGAGCAGGTGTGGCCCAGGTCGTCACTCAGCGCGGACATGAAGATGTCGAACGTGAGGCCCTGGCCGTCGATCTCGATTTGGCCGCTGAACGCCTGGCCGCACCGCCCCCCGACCGTCGCGGTGATGGTGTACAGGCCGGGTGCGAACCCGGCCAGGGCGTAGCTGCCGTCGGCGCCCGACGTGCTCTGGTGGCCGCCGGGCTGAAGCTGGACGACCGCTCCGGCCTGCGGCATGAAGTTCGCATCCCACACCGTGCCGGAGAGGCCGGCTGCGGAGGCGACAGTGAACTGTCCCTGGTTCATGCCGCTGACCCTGTTGCCGTCGTCCACCGCGACCGCGTACACCGGCCGCTCGCCGATGGTGGTGCCCACGTTGACGGTCACGGTGGCCGTACCCCCTGCGGCGGTGGCGTTCACCGTGCTGCCCAGGCCGGTGCCGTCGACGCTGTACTTGAACTTCGTGACGTTCGTGTCGCCGCCGGCGTCGAAGGTGACGGTGAGCTGGCCACCGGCGGTGACGGCGGTGCCGTTGGGGAAGGTGACCTTCGGCGGTAGCGGCACGGCCAGCTTCGCGAGGTTGGCCGGCGTCTCGACGAAGTTGTAGAACCGCACGTCGTCCGCGGCCCCGGCGAAGAAGCTGTCGGAGTTGCCGTTGAACTTGCGCTTGCCGATCGCCACCTCGGTGGTGGCGTTGAAGCCGCCCACGAGGGTGGCGGTCTCGGTCTGGGCCACACCGTTGACGTACAGGGTCAACTTCTTGGTTGCCCCGTCATACGTCGCGGCCAGGTGCGTCCACTTGCCCGCGATCGGCGCCGCATTGGAGTGCACGCTGTACATGGCCGCGTTGTCGGTGTCGGTGGCCGCCATGGTGAACCGCCACCGTTGGTTACTACCGGCGTAGCCGAGGTGGTAGGCCGACATCCGGGAGCCGCTCGTGCTCACGAGAGCCTGCGCACCGGTGCCAGACAACGAGTTGATCTTCACCCATGCGGTGACGGTGAAACTCGCGTCCGTCCGGACCGGGGTGGAGACTCCGGTGTCCGGGTGCGGGGTGTTGATCGTCCCGGTCTTCGTCGCTGCGGTCGTACCCGACAGCGACAGCGTGGAGCCCACCCCGGATCTGCCGGCAACTCGGGTGAGGGAGCCAAGGGCCAGGGTGTTGCCATGCCCGGAGACGTCGGTGGCGTTGGTGCCGGTCTCCTCGAACGTCCACTCCGCGGCCGGCCCGGATCCTGCCTTAACGCTGAAGGTGTACGTCACAGGGGCCGAGAACCGACCTGCGTGGTCCTTGGACCACACATGGAGCACGTTGACCCCGTCGTGCAGCGGCGCCAGGTCGAGGGACGCCCCGTAATCGGTGGTACGCGCCGGCACCGTCTTCGCCGCCGTCAGCACCCCGGAGTCGAGGCTGTAGGCGTACTCCCGCACCTCATGCGGTCGAGTCGACGGCGGCGCGATGTTGAAGGTGCCGGGCAGGCCGACGCCACCGCGCGGCACACCGTCGTTGGTGTAGTTGGTGGAGCCGACGCCGGCCGGTGCCGGCGGAGGCGTCGCGTCCACGGTGAACTCGCACGTGCCGGACCAGGCGCCGTAGTGGGAGCCGTCCCACGTCCGGGACTGCCAGACGTAGCTGGCTCCGTCGGTGAGCTTGCCCGACGGGATCGCCTTCGACACCGTCGAGGGGTTACCCGCCGCCTGGGAGACCTTGTCGGTCTCGTTACGCGCGCCGCCGACCGGCCACCAGTAGAACCAGGTGGTCAGCGACTGCTGCGAGGTGTCCGGGTCGGAGTGCTTCGCGGCCAGGATCGGCGTCGTAGTCAACACGTACGGCCGCGAGGTGCCGGTGGCACAGACCTTGCCGTCCGACTTGCGGTCCGACGGCGCGTTCGGGTTGGTGTTGTAGGTGATCGCCAACTTCGGCGACGCGTGGTTGAACCGCTTCCACTGCCCCAGCGTGCCCTCGTCGATCGCCCGCAGACCCACCGTCAACGTCGACCAGTTACTCGCCGCCGCCTTCGCCACCATGGTCTTGACGTTGAACTCGATGGTGCCGGTGCCGAGGCAACCGTGCGCCGCCCCGTACTTACGGTTACCAAGAGTCTGGGCGGTGTAGCTGCTGTACCAGGTCGGCTGGTTGTTCCACGTCGTGCCCGACGAGATCGCCCCCGTCATCCACAGCTTCGCGTTGGTCTTCGGGCTACACGTCCAGGCGTGCCGCTGCTCGACGCGGAACTGCGCGGCGAGGATGTGCTTCCCGCGTACCGACGAGGTGTTCATCCGGAACATCGACCGGATGATGTGATCCGCGCACCCCGTGCAGTCCTCCGTACGACCGGCACCCGCCGAACCGAAGGTCTTGCCGTTGTTCAACGCCGTCGAGTTCTGCCAGAACGAACTCGACTTGTGCTTGCTCCACACCGACGTCCACGCGTTACTCGAGATCCCGCCGGTCCACGACGGATCGATGTAAATCGGCAGCTTCGTGCGCGGATCGACCAGCATCGCCTTGTCCGGCACCACCGTCACCGTGTCACCATCCACCCGCACCGGCATCACGGCCCGACGAGCGAACTCAGACACCGCCTTGCGATCGGGTGCCACCGGCGCGGACCGCTCCTGCTCCTGCTGCTGCGCCGCGTCCGGCTTACGCGGTGCCCCGAGCACGCGCACCCGCTTCTCCGCCGGCTTGGCCCCGTCGGCCTCGACGTCCGGAGCCTCTGACGAGTCCCACATGAGGGGCGCGGGCGCGGCGAAGACAGTGCCGCCCTTGGCGTCACGGGCCGCGAGACCTCCCCCGGCCGCCGTACCGACGGTGACTCCCTTGGTGCGCAGACCGAACCGCAGGGACGCCAACTTCGGATCCGCCGCCGCCTGGCGGGACCGTACGACCAGCACCTCGGAGAAGCCCAGTGGCTGCGCGGTGACCCGCAGGTCGACATCCGGCAGGACGTTCCTGTACACGGCCGTGGGCCCCTCCAGCACCGGCTTCGGCAACCCGCCCGGCCAGGTCATGGCGACCTCCCGGTCACCATCGAGAAGCCTGGCGATCGGGGCGTCACCACCGGCGGAGAAGACCATGGGCAACACGGTGGCCCGCGGCTTCACCCCGTCGCCAGACACCTTCAGCGTGGTGTCCACCGGCGCCCAGGAGCCGCCCTTGCGCACCCGGGTCGGCTCAATACTCTGCTCCAACGTCCGCGATCCGTCGACATTGAGGAACGTCTGGGACCACTCCGTACGCGCCGAGAGATCCTCCACGCGGCGGCCGCAGATCGCCAGCATCCGACGGGCTGCGCCGGCGTCGGGCTGCTCGGCGACGCACGGGGCCCTCGCGGGTTCGGCACCGGCAGCGGAGGTGGCGGGCGCCCCAAGCACCGTGGCAGCGGTAGCCGCGACGACCGCCACCGCCAGCCACCGCCGGCGAAAACCCGATGTGACGCGCGAAACGTCCGCAGGCATGGGCCAACCAGCCACCAGCCACCCCCGTGATCATGTCTGACAGTGCGCCGAACACTAGAGATGTAGATGCATAGATGTAAACAGGCAACTACAACTGGTAAGCACAAGACGGACAACGCCCCCTACAGGGGGCAGCCGATTGACTGAACGTCGCCTGACAACCCCGATGACTGGGCGACGGCAGCCCCCGCTCGGGCTGGGTCCTAACCAGGCCGCGATCAAGGACGAGGGCACTTGAGAACGGCAGCGGCCCGACTCGTCCGGCCGTCCTGATCCCGGCGAGGAGCCCACCCGACCCGACCAGGGACACCCCGTCGGCCTTGGCCCGCTCCACCAACTACTGAGCGAACTCCACCTCCGCCGCCGACGGCTGCGGAAGCTGGACAGCGTTCTTCTGGTCTGCCATGACGTGGTCCTTCCCGGACAGGCTCAATGTCCTGTTCAACGGACCACACCCAGGTCTAACCCGGAAATCTACGCAGTCTCGGTGGATTCGGCGGCGGGTAGGTGGGGCTGCTTGCCGCCAGTCTTGAGGAAGGCGGCTGCTATCTGTATGGCCGTTGCGGGCCGGAGCCGTAGGTTCTCGGCGCCGTATTCGGTGGGTATCCCGCCGAGGTCGAAGCTAATGTCCCCGTCGGGTGTCTGGACTGTTGGGTCGTTGAGGTAGCCGCCGTCATCGGCGATGTGTACCGCGAAGGCGTGGGTGGGGTGGCCGAGCCCGATCTGCAGGCCGGGTGGCAGTTCATCGGGTTCATCGGTGGTGTTGCTGAAGATGGTGACCGCGACGGGCTCACCGGCCTGATGGATCTCGTGGAGAAGTGCCTCCAGGACAGCGGGGTCGGTCACGTCGCTCTCGTGGTTGTCGCGGTGGTCGCCTCGGTCGTACGCCCACGTGGCCTTCATGCGATCGCCTTTCCGTTGCCTATGTAGGTACGCCAGAGACGTACCTGATCGTCATCGTCGCGTAGGTACACGTTCAGCTGTGCGCCGGCGGGCAGGAGCCGGGAGAGGATCTTCTCGCATCCGTAGGGCTCGTAGTCGCACGGCGGGTTGTTCGTCAGCACCTCCGCATGCATGACCTGGTCGCGGCGCATCCGGGCGGCGAGTTTGGCCTCCAGGTGGTCGGTCGTGGTGGCGATGAGTTTGTAGGCCTGCTTGAGATCGGCAGCGGCGGCGGGGTCCCGGCCGGATCTCATGGGTATCCGCTTACCGTTGATCAGCGCCACACCGGATGTGGGGTCCTTCGCCTGTCGTCGAGGCAGGTCGCGGGCGGCCTCTGTCAGCCAGCCAGGGAGCCACTCCGGCGGGTTCGGTGCGCGCGTGGGGTTCGCGGCGCCGTCGCGGGTAGCGGGCGGCCGGCTTGCGCCGTCGCCCGCAGCCATTTTCCCACGTCACCGACTTGCCGGGCCTGCGCAAGTGCCGCTTCGACATGGTGCCGCGCCTGGTTTCCTCGGGCTTTGACGGCCGAGAGCCCTTGGCTGAGCTGCTGCAGGCGGGCCAGTGTCGGGCCGGGTTGGCCTCCCCGCAGCGCCACTGTGACGAGCCGCCGAGCCTCCTCGATCCCGCCTGCCGACGCCGCGACTTCGGCATCGACCCGGGAGAGGACGGTCAGCAGCGGCGTGAGGGCGCTGATCGTCTCCTGAGGTGACGGTTGTTGCGCAGCGCTGGCGACCGAGCGTGTTGCCTCCCCCAGGATTGCGTCGATCGCTGTCAGCCGGGCGCGGGCACGCCCGACCACCTCGCCTACCTGCGCCAGCCCCGCCGCGATACCCGCGAAGCCGGCCGCGACGGCCCGGGCGGCGATCTGCGCGATGACATGCTCGGCCGCAGCAGCCTGCCGCTGCGCCGCGCCGACACCTGCGGTCATCGCGCACAGGTCGTCACTGATGCTGTCGGTCAGCGACACCGGTTCCTACCTCATCCTGACGATTTCGGTGCTCCCCTAAACGGTGACAGCCTAAAGATGAGTTTCGACGGCTCGCCAGTGGCGTTCGTTCGCGCACGGACGGGCCAGCAGTGCTTGACGCCGATGGGGAGATCAACAAGTCGAGGCGTTCCTTGTCTATCAGCGATCTGACAGCGCTCCATCGTTGCCTTTACCTGCTGGCCTAACCGAGGGTGGATGCTGCGGTTGCCGGAAGGAGTAGAGGCTTGAGCCAACGGGGGGCGGCGCCACCAGAGCCCCGGGGCGCGACAGAGGCATCCTTCAATCGACTAGCTGCGCGGGACGTGTGGTGGCGTGGGCACCTACTGCTGGAGCAGCTCACCGCATTCCGATCAGCTCGAACAACCGCAGAGCTCGAAGCGGCAGAGCTCTATCGCCAAGCACACCATGCTGCCGTGGTCGAGGGGTTGCGGGGGACGCCCGTCCAGGAACTCCGAGCGGTACGGCCGGGCCTGCGAATCGCGCCGAGCCTTGAGCGACAGGGTTACCGCACAGTTTTGGATGTGCTGGGCGCATCGCACGGGGATCTTGTACGACTTCCAGGAGTAGGAAGCCGCAGCGCGGCGGCCATAGCCGATGCGGCGCAAGCGCTTCAACGTCTTGTCGAGCATGGCGCCTCGGTGCGCTTAGATGCCGATCGCAAAGACCCTGCCTTGGAACCGCTGCTGCGGGCCCTGCGGGTACTTCGCATTGTCACGCAGCTGCACGCCGACGGTGTCGCCCGCCTGGGCCCTCTTGCCGACGACTTGGCAGACGCTCTGCGTAGGGCAAAGCGCGCAACACGCAGAGGAGGGCTGCTCATCGCTCGGGCAGCCACCAAGGCGACTGCGAGGTCAGCGGTAGCGGAGGTGGAGCGACTGTTGAGCAGTCGCCAAGCAGACGCAGCGGCAACGATTCTTGGGCAGTGGGACCAATCAAGCAGCCAGGCACTAACTGACGGCCGGGACGCGTTGTGGGCCGACTTCGCACGCCACGCCGCGGTCTACAACACGCTGCTGGAGCGAGTCAGCGGTAGCACGTCAGACGGCGCGGCGGCGCATGGGCACTTGCCGCAGGCTCTCCAGAACCAGGCTGGGCAGATCGGGCTGGACCCGGGAAGGTTGCGCGTCACTTTGCGCGGCTATCAGGCTTTCGGAGTCCGGTACGCACTCCTGCAACGCCGTTGCATCCTCGGTGACGAGATGGGGTTGGGCAAGACGATCGAGGCCATCGCGGTCTGCGCCCACCTCGCTGCCGCCGGAGGGCGTCACTTCCTCGTCGTCTGCCCGGCCAGCGTCATCGTGAACTGGCTCAATGAGGTTGCATCCCACAGCACGCTGCCCGCCCACCGCCTACACGGGCCGCAGCGCGACGAAGCGATCCGACATTGGCACGCTGACGGAGGCGTGGCCGTCACAACGTTCGAAACGCCTGAGCCGGCTGTCCTTACCTCAGGATCTCCGCCCCGGAGTCGTCATCGTGGATGAGGCACAACTGATCAAAAACCCGGCAGCTCAACGGTCCCAGGCCGTCGCCGCCCATCTCGCCCAGGCACCCCGAGCCCTTTTTCTGACCGGTACGCCAATGCTGAACCGGGTCGACGAGTTTCGAAACTTGATCCGCTACCTGAACCCTGCGGTGGCGGCCACGATCAGCGTCACCGACGGTTTGGCCGGCGCCGCCAGCTTCCGCCGCAAGGTCGCCAACGTGTACCTCCGCCGCAACCAAAAAGACGTCCTAGCCGAACTTCCGGACCTGATCGAGGTCGCGGATTGGGTCGAGATGGGCCAGACGGAGACGCGCGCCTACCGGCGGGCGGTCGAGGCCCGGCAGTTCGCCCACATGCGTCGAGCCGCCGTTGTCGTCGACGGGTCAGTGATGCCGGCGAAGGTGGAGCGACTGCGCGAGATCATCCAAGAGGCTGCGGACAACGGATGGAAGGCGTGGTCTTCTCCTTCTTCTTGGAGGTCCTGGAACGGGTGCGCGTGAGCCTCCAGGAAGGCACACCGGTGTTCCTGCTCTCTGGGGCGGTCCCTGTCGCTGCTCGGCAACAGGTTGTGGACGACTTCAGCGGCACGGACGGCCACGCCGTCTTGGTCAGCCAGATCGGCGTTGGCGGGGTGGGCTTGAATCTTCCGGCGGCGTCGATCGTCGTGCTCACCGAGCCGCAGCTCACCCCGGCACATGAGGAGCAGGCCATCCGGCGGTGCTACCGGATGGGTCAGACCCGGGGTGTACGGGTTCACCGCCTACTAGCCAGAAACACCGTGGATCAGCGGTTGTTGGAAATGCTCGAACGCAAGAGCGCCCTGATCCGCGCATACGCCCACGACAGCGTCGCGAAGGGGTCTGTGGATCTAACGGTGTTTCCGGCCTGACCTGCCGGGCGTTGTGCCTGGTGAGGAGGGTGCCGTGATGACCGCGACACTGAACGACCAGACCGGACGTAAGAAGCGGCCTGAGCCGTCGGCGGAGGCGAAAGCCGCGGCCGAGCTGGTTCGGGCGGCGAAGGAGCAGGGCCTGTCGCTGACGGGCCCGGACGGGCTGCTCAAGCAGTTGACCAAGACGGTCCTGGAGACCGCGTTGAACGAGGAGATGACCGAGCATCTCGGCTATGC
>NZ_JBAKHL010000056.1:0-44200 GCF_036902715.1 Micromonospora sp. CPCC 205546 | reverse complement strand
TATCGGGTTGGCAGTGTGGAGTTGCTGGTCAGGCATTGTCGGGTGGTGGTGGGGCGTGAATCCGTCATCCGGGCCGGATGAACGGCGCACGAGCGATTGCGGAACGGTGCCCTCGCATTGACGCGGATCGGTAATGGCCGGCGCCGGGACGTCTTCTCGCCGCACCTCGCGCCCGCGCCGCGTCCGCAATTCTGACGTCACCTCAGGGCGCGGTCGGCGGGCGTCACCCGGGCACGACGAAGACGCGGTGGTGGGGCCTCCGGACATCCGGAGACCCCACCACCGCGTCGCACCGCTGTCGTCGACGGGGCCGTGAGCCGCGTACGGACCCCGCGTCGTCGCACGTCACGCCGGCCCCGACCGGAAACGGCCGGGGCCGGCGTCGTCGTCTTCCCGGCCGCGGCCGGGTCCGTCAGCTCCCGCTGGTGAGCACGTTGCCGTCGTCCGGGCGCAGGGCCCGCGAGCGCCGGAAGTCCCGGTGCACGAAGATCCGCTGCAGCCACCGGTCGCGGCCGTCGTAGCGGGGCGTGAACTCGGTCCGGCCGTGCAGGGCCAGCCGGTTGTCGACGAACGCGAGGTCGCCGGGTTCCAGGATGAACGTCCGACGGACGGTACGCAGCGCGTCGCCGAGCATCGACAGCGCCTGTGCGGCCTCGGGGTCGAGGGGGAACGAACTCTCGAAGTCGACCTGGACGTCCGGGTCGTCGAAGCTGCCGCTGAGGATGCCGTGCGGCTCCGGCGCGCTGCGCAGGTCGCCGAACGACGCCGGTGGCTCGGTGACGAACCGCGGCTCGTGCAGCACCTTACGGACCTGCTCGGACAGCAGGGGCAGCGCGTTGCGGATCGACGTCACCTGCAACCCGGCCACGTTGTCGTGGTCGTTGCGCAGGCAGTGCAGCCCGACGTAGTCCGGACGGTAGACGTGGAAGGCGTTCTCCACGTGCATGGAGAGCTTCACCGAGCCCGCGTTGCCCTGGAACTTCTCCATGCCCGGCACCGGCACGACGTCCTGCACCAGGGCGCCGCTCTTCTCCTCCTTGAAGGCGATGAGCTCCCCGAGCTGCAGCCCGAGCAGCACCTGTGCGGCGGCGGGCACGGTGGACTCCCGCTGCGCCGAGCCGGCCACGGTGGGCGTACCGGGCAGTTCGTCGGCGTCCACGGGCAGGTTCCGCACCAGCAGCACGGCGTCGGGCCCGGGATCCCAGGCGAAGCGCCGCACCATCTGGCGCAGTCGTGCGGGCAGGTTGCTGGAGAGCTCGCGGGCCGTGGCGAGCCAGGTGGCCGAGTCCACCAGGCGCGGCGGCCGGCCCGCCAGGTAGCGGGCGATCGTGTCGACCTCGATGCTCTCCTCGCGGGTCAGGACGATCGAACGGTCGGTACTGCGTACGGGCTGGACGTCGACGGTCACGCCGAGCCTCCTCTGCTGAGGTCCGAGACGGTGTGGGGGTTGCGCGATCGGTCAGTCGTCGTCCTCGTCGTCGTCCCAGAACGCGTCCTGCAGGTGCTCTGCGAGCTGCCGTGGCGTCGGGTTGGCGAACAGGTCGGCGAGCTGGACCGGCATCGCCAGGTCGGTCCGCACCCGCTGCACGAGCTGGGCGCCCAGCAGGGAGTGGCCACCGCTGGCGAAGAAGTTCGAGTCCGCGTGCAGGTCCGGCCGGTCGAGCATGTCGGCCCAGATCCCGACCAGGGCGGCGGTCGTCTCGTCCGGCGGCTCGACGTCGGCCGCCGCCCGCGCGGCGGCGAGCGCGACGAGGGCGGCGCGGTCCACGGTGCCCGCCACGGTGACGGGCAGCCGGTTCAGCACGACCAGGTCGGGCACGAGCGGCAGGGCGCCGCGGGCGTGCTCGCGCAGCCGCTCCACCACGTCGGGCTTGCGGGACTCGACGAACGCGACGACCGTGACCTCCCGCGCGTCGCCGGCGGGCCCGGCGACCGTGACGTGGCCCGGGTCGGCCTCACCGGCCCCGGCCTCCCGCGCGCCGCCGGCGGATCCGACGGCGACGACCGCCTCCACGTCCGGATGGGCGGCGAGGACGGACTCGACGTCGCGCAGGTGGACCCGTTGGCCGCCGACGCGTACCTGGGCCGACAGCGGGCCGACCACGTCGACCCGGCCGTCGGGCAGCAGGCGCGCGAGGTCCCCGGTGCGGTGGAAGCGCCCGTACGTCGGGTGCTCGCCGAAGCGGGCGGCGGTCAGCTCCGGCCGACCGTGGTAGCCGCAGGCCAGGGCGTCGTCCGCGACGCAGAGTTCGCCGCGTACGCCGATGCCCAGCTCGTGTCCGGTGCCGGGCTCGGTGACGAACACGCGGGCCGTGGGAACGACCCCCGCCCCGTCCGGTCCGCCGCCGAGCGCGGCGTACCCGGCGACGCCGGGCGTGGTGTAGCCGTGGTACGGCGTGCCGCCGGTGGCGCGCAACTGCGCGGCCAGCGGGCGGGGCAGCGGTTCGTGCGCCACCAGGACGGCGCGGCCCGCGAGCCGGTCACCCGCGTGCTCGGCCACCTGGCGCCACACCGCCGGCGGCGCCTGCACCACGTCCACCCCGTGCGCCCGCACCAGTTCGCCGAGCGCGTGACCGTCGGTGCGGGCCCCGTCGGGGGCGACGACGACCCGGCCGCCGGTGCTCAGCGCGACCAGCAGCTCGGTCAGCGCCGCGTCCGTGGCCGCGCTGCTCAGCCACGCGGTGACGGCCGGCCCGGTGGCGACCCGGTCGACGACCCGGGCGACGGCAGCGGCCAGGGCCCGGTGGGTGACCGTCACCGCGAGCGGCGCGGGCCCGTCGAGGTGGTACTCCAGGTAGGCCACCGCGTCGAGGTCGGGACCCGACGGCGCGTCGGTGCGGACCGCGTCGGGGACGGCGGGGATGCGTACCGCGCCGGGCACGGGCAGGCCCTCGGCCGCCAGCACCGGGGCGGCACCCGAGTCGGCCAGCCGGGCGGCGAGGTCGGGGATCGGCTGGGCCGGGTCGAGCAGGACGCAGCGCTTGCCCGCCAGCCACACGCCGAGCCACGCGGCGGCCAGCTCCGCGCCGCGCGGCGCCAGCACGGCGACCGTGTCCCCACCCGAGGCCGCGACGAGGTCCCGGGTGGCGGTCGCCGCCGCCCACAACCGGCCGTACGACACGGCCTCCGTGCCGTCCTGCACCGCGACGAGGTCCGGGCTCGCGACGACCGTCGCGTGCACCGCGTCGAGCACGGACGCCGCGGCCGTCGCCGCCGGCGGCGACGGCGACGGCAGGGCGAGGTCGCCCGCGCCCCGGCGGGACAGCCGCGCCACCGGCCGGTCCAGCTCCTCGCCCAGCCGCACGAGCAGCGCGTCGTAGCGCTCCAGCAGCAGCGCGACGTCGGCCGCGTCGAAGGCGTCGACGCAGAACGCCGCGCGCACCCTGGTCCCGTCCTCGCCGGGCATGATGAAGAACTCCAGGTCGAAGCGGCTGTAGCCGTTCTCCACCATGACGTGTCGCAGCGGCATCCCGGTCAGCGTGGCGGAGGCGTCGACGGTGCCGGGCACGTAGTTGAACAGGTGCCGGAAGAACGAGCTGCGCCACGACGACGGCGCGTCGCCGAGCACGGCGGGGGAGACGTGCTCCAGCGGTACGTCGGCGTGGCTGATCGCCTCCAGGAAGGTGCTGCGCGTCTGCTTGACCACGGCGCGGAAGTCGGCGTCCGGGTCGAGGCGCACCCGCAGCGGCACCAGGTTCGCGTGGTAGCCGATGGCGTTCACGCTGCGCTGGTCCCGGACGTTCACCGGGGTGCCGATGACCACGTCGGAGCCCGCGCCGTGCTGGGCGAGCAGCACCGAGTACGCCGCGAGCAGCACCACCGCCTCGGAGGCGCGCAGTTCGCGCTGGAAGCGGCGCACCACGGCGCGGGCCGGCGCGGAGAGTTCGTGGTGGACGGTCTCGGCGCGCAGGGACGGCGCCCCGACGGGCGGTCGGGCGCACCACAGGCCGGCCTCGGCGGGCCGCAGCCCGTCGAGGTTCCTGCGCCAGTACGCGACGCTGCGCTCGTTCGGCGCGCGTTCGGTGAGCGCGGCGACCGGGGCGTCGTCCGGCCGGCCCCCGGCCGCGACGGTCTCGTAGGCGACGAGCAGCTCGCGCAGCAGGATCGTGGTCGACATGGCGTCGAAGATCAGGTGGTGCACGACGACGCAGCACACGTCGCCGTCCTCCCCGGCGCGTACGCCCGCCCGCAGCAGGGGATGGCCGTCGATCGCGAAGGGCTCGGCGGCGAACGCGGTCAGGTCGGCGTCACGCCCGGCGTCGCCTGCCCCGATCTCCACCAGGGGCACGTCGACCTCGTCGGGACCGAGCACCTCCCGGGTCAGCGTCGCGTCGTCGGAGCGGAAGACGGTACGCAACACCTCGTGGCGGGCCAGCACCGCCCGCAGCGCCGCGGTGAACAGCTCGCGGTCGATGCGGCCGGCCACCTCGAAGGCGACCGCCACGTTGTTGACCCCGGTGTCCGGCACCAGCCGCTCGAGCAGCCACATGGCTGCTTCCTTCCTGCTGGCTGCGATGCTCATGCTCACTCGTCCCCTCGGTCGGTGTCGGCGCACACCTCGGCGAGCCGCGCCACGGTCCGGTTTTCCAGCACGTCGCGCAGCGACAGCGTGAGCCCGCGTCGGCGCGCCTCGTTGACCAGTTGGGCGGCGCCGAGGCTGGTGCCGCCCCGGACGAAGAAGTCGTCGTCGACGCCGATGGAGGAGACGGCCGTGTAGGTGGCGAAGAGCTCGCACAGCAGCGCCTGCAACTCGTCGGTCGGCGCCCGCCCGCCCGCGCTCGCCGCGGCCTCCGGCGCCGGCAGGGCTGCGGTGTCGAGCTTGCCGTTCACGGTCAGCGGCAGCGCCGCGAGGCTCACCACGGCGCTCGGCACCATGTAGTCGGGCAGGGTCTCGGCGAGGTCCTTGCGCAGCTGCTGCGCGTCGACCCTCGCGTCCGCCCCGGGCACGACGTACGCGACGAGCTGCTTGACCTCCGGCGTGTCCGTGCGGACCACCACCGCGGCGTGCCGCACCTCCGGGCGGCGCAGCAACGCCGCCTCGATCTCGCCCAGCTCGATGCGGTAGCCGCGGATCTTGGCCTGGTTGTCGACCCGCCCGCAGAACTCGTACTCGCCGTCGTGGGTGGGCTTGACGCGGTCGCCCGAGCGGTACATGCGCGAGCCGGGCGGGCCGAACGGGTCGGGCAGGA
This sequence comes from Micromonospora sp. CPCC 205546, assembly GCF_036902715.1. Lineage (NCBI taxonomy): Bacteria > Bacillati > Actinomycetota > Actinomycetes > Micromonosporales > Micromonosporaceae > Micromonospora > Micromonospora sp. CPCC 205546. The sequence continues at coordinate 39,011 of NZ_JBAKHL010000056.1, read as the reverse complement.
AGCGCTCGGCGGTCAGCCCCGGCCGGCCCAGGTAGCCCCGGGCCAGCTGGCCCCCCGCGATGTGCAGTTCGCCGATCTCGCCGGGCGCGACGGGCCGCAGCTCCTCGTCGAGCACGTGGAAGCGCACGTCGGGCATGGGCTGGCCGATGGGCAGCGGCCCCGGCGGCACCGGCTGGTCGGGCTCGATGACCACCGTGCTGCACCCGACGGTCGTCTCCGTCGGGCCGTACTCGTTGACCATCCGCGCCCCGGGGTGCCGGCGGCGCCAGGCGTCGACGGTCTCGCCGAGCAGCAGCTCGCCGCCGGCCATCAGCTCCCCGGTCGGGGACGCCTCGGCGGGCAGCGCGGTGAGCAGCGGGATGTGCGAGGGCGTCACCTTGACGAACGTGGGCCGTTGCTGCCCCGACGGTCCGGCGGCGGGCGTGCCCATCTCCTCCAGGGCGCCGACGTGCACGCAGCCGCCCGTCATCAGCGGCGCGTAGAACGCGGTGACCGTCAGGTCGAACGCGAACGAGGAGTGCAGCAGCGCCCGGCCGCGTACGCCCGGGTAGGCCCGCACGACGTGGCGCAGGTACGTGCCGAGCTGGCGGTGCTCGATCACCACGCCCTTCGGGCTGCCGGTCGAGCCGGAGGTGTAGATGACGTACGCGGCGTTGGCGGGGCGCAGCGGGGCGAGCCGGTCGGCGTCGGTGACGTCGGTGTCCGGCTGCCCGGCGTACGCCTCCGGCTCGTCGAGCAGCACCTGCGGCGTGTCGTACGCCGGCAGCGCGTGCCGGTCGTCGGCGGTGGTCAGCAGCAGCATGGGCCGCGCGTCGGTGAGCATGTACTCCAGCCGCTGGGGCGGGTAGCTCAGGTCCAGCGGCAGGTAGGCGGCCCCGGCCTTGAGGGTGGCGAGCGCGGCCACCACCAGGCGCGCGGACCGGATCCCGATCGCGACGAGGCGCTCCGGTCCCGCGCCGAGCGACACCAGCCGGTGCGCGAGCCGGTTCGCCTCGGCGTCCAGCTCGGCGTACGTCCTGCGGTGCTCGCCCCACACGACGGCCGTGGCGTCCGGGGTGCGCCGCACCTGCTGCGCGAACAGGTCGGTGAAGAGCGCGGGCTCACCGCCCGCCGGGCCCGGTGCCACCGCGCTACCCCGCGATCCGCAGGCCGGCGTCCGTGCCGGTCATCAGGCCGGAGACCGCGGCGGCGACGTCGGGGTGGCGCAGCATCTGGTCGTGGTCGACGTCGAGCGCGATGGTGCGCCCGAAGCCCTGCCCGCGCTGGGTCGAGTGCGCGGAGGTGATCGCCGTCGCCGTCGCCCAGAGCGGGGTGGGGTCGATCTCCGCCGCCGCTCGCAGGTAGCCGACGAAGGACGCGAAGCTGCCACCCAGGTCGCCCCGGACGTCGTCGTCCAGCCCGAGCCGGCGGCCCGCCACGTCGATCGCGTCGCGGAAGATCCCGGCGAGCGCGGGACCGATGAGGGTGAGGTCCTCGAGGCCGTACTTCTCCTGCACCGCCTGGCCGTCGGCGTGGAACGCGGCGATCTCCTCCGGGGTGAGGATGGTCCGCAGCGCGTCGGCGGCGGCGTGGAAGTCCCGGTAGAGCCCGACGATGTTCGGCAGCTCCGGGTCCAGCAGGACCAGCCGGGGCGCCTCGTCCTGCGACTCGGCCAGCCGGGACGCGAGGGGGGCGGCGAACACCGCGCCCACGCAGTAGCCGATCACGGTGTCGACGGTGCGTTCCCGCCGGCGTACGCCCTTCGCCCACCGCTCGACGTAGTCGGCGCCGGACATGGTCTCCTCGGCGCCGTTGGCGGGTGCCACCGTCTCCCAGATCTCGCCGGGCGCGCTCAACAGGGGGACCAGGTCGCGGAAGCAGGCCTGGGTGCGGCCGGTGCTGGTGAAGTCGACGGTGAGCGTGAGGCCGCCCTGCCCGCCCTTGCGCAGTATCTGCCAGGAGTTCTTCTTCACGATGGGATCCCTCGTCGTAGCGGTGCGTACGTTCGTCGTTAAGGGGGTGCGGGCCCGTGCGCTCCCGGTCGCGGGCGCTCAGACGCGGGCGCTGTCCTTCAGGTACCGCAGGGTCACGGCGCCGCCGAGCACGACGGTCCAGCCCGCGAGCACCAGGGCCGCGAGCCCGAGCCGGGCGCTGTCCTCGAACGGGCTGTGGCCGACCTCGGCCAGCCAGTGGCTCGGCATGATCGCGGACATGGTCCGCATCCAGTCGGGGAACGCGACCGACGGGACCAGCGCGCCGCCGAGCACGCCGAGCAGCATGTGCGAGACGGAGGTGAGCACCTGCACGCTCTCGGCCGTGGCGACCTGGCCGATGAAGACGCCCAGCAGCGCGAACGGCAGCGTGCCGATCCAGACCCCGAGCACCAGTTGGAGCCAGCCGCCCACCGGCAGCCGGACGCCCTGCAACAGCGCGCCGGTGAGCGCCACCGCCGCGATCGCCGGCAGCGCCACCACCATCGCCGCGGCCAGCTTCGCCGCCAGGTAGGAGGTCGGCGACAGGGGGGTGATGCGCAGCTGGCGCTGCCAGCCCGTGGACCGCTCGATGGCCACCCTGGTGCCGACGTTCAGCGCGACGAAGAGCGCGCCGAAGGCGGCGAGACTGCCGAGCAGGTGCTCGCTGAAGTTGATGGCGGTGCCGTCGCGGCCGCCACCGCGGAACATGTTGGCCTGCATCATGTCGAACAGGTTGGCCTGCATCAGGTAGAGCAGCGTCGGGAACAGGAACGCGACGATCCAGAACTTGCGGGCCCGGATCACCCGCTTCACTTCGAGCTTGAGGAAACCGGCGCTCATCAGGCGGCCCCGCCCTTCGTCGCGGTGAGGGCCAGGAACGCCTGTTCCAGGCCGAGGGCGCCGATCTCGACGTCGTACGCCCCGGGAAAGCGCGCGAACAGCTCCCGGGCGGTGGCGTCGGAGTCGGAACTGACGAGTTCGACGCGCTGGCCACGGGCCTCGGCGGTCATCACGCCGGGCAGCAGGCGCAGCTGCTCGACCGTCGCGTCCGGAATGGTGGCCGACAGCGAGCGCCCCGCCACCACGCTGCTGATCTCGGCGACGGTGCCGTCGGCGATGACCACCCCGGACTGGACGAGCACCACCCGGTCGGCGAACTCCTCGGCCTCCTCCATGTAGTGGGAGGCGAACACCACGGTGCGCCCGGAGTCGGTGAACTCCCGCATCGCGGCCCAGAACACGTGGCGGGACTCGACGTCCATCGCCACCGTCGGCTCGTCCAGCACCAGCAGCCGCGGGTCGGACACGAGGGTGAGCGCCAGCCGTAGCCGCTGGCGCTGACCGCCGGAGAGCCGGCTGCGGCGGTCGGCGATGTCGGTGAGGTCGGTGCGGCGCAGCACCTCGGCGATCGGCAGCGGGGCGGTGTGCAGCGACGCCACCATCGTGAGCAGCTCGCGGATCGACACGTCGTCGAGCAGCGCGCCGTCCTGGAGCGTCGCACCGATGACGCCCCGGGTGATGGCCTCCCGCGGGGTGTGCCCGAAGACCCGGATCTCGCCCCGGTCGGGGCGGGTGAGCCCCAGGATCATGTCGACGAGCGTCGACTTGCCCGCGCCGTTGGGCCCGAGCAGCGCGACCACCTCGCCGGGGGCGATCCGCAGGTTGATGCCGTTGACGGCGCGCACGTCGCCGTAGCTCTTGTGCACGTCCGACACGGCGATCGCCTGCGGGTCCACCGCACCGAGCGTGGGTGTCGCCACGAGGTTCGCGATTGCGTTGCTCATTGATTTCCCCATTTAGATCGGTGCGGGTATGCGAATAGTATTTAGCAGCGTCGTGGAGCGGGGAGCCAGGAATTCCGGGGCCGCCGTCGCGAGAATTGGCGTACGCGACGCCTCATTCCGGGGTGCTGAGGGGTGACCGTAGGGGTTACCCCGCGACGGCCGTACCCGCCATCGTCGGACCTGTCGTGGTCCTGGGCTGCGCATATCCGCGGCCCGTGCGGGGAGGTGTTCGTGGCAAGCCAGGAGCGGAACGCTGATCGTCATTCGTCCGACGGTGACGGGAAGGCGGAGGCTCTGGTCCGTGACGACAGCACGGCCGAGCTGTTCGCATTTCCACACAGTGACTTTTTCCGGGACACCGGAACGGGCACCGGACCGGAATTGGCCGGTAATTGCCGGGCCTCCTCGTCCCCGGTCGTCGCCACCGGTCGGCATGGGCACCCGGTGGTGGGCTGACATGGACCGCCTTTCCGCCGCGGCCGAGCGGGCCGACCGGCTCGGGCCGATGCTCGGCACCTTCCTGCACCGCTTCCCGGCCGACGACCCGGGCACGGACGGGCCGCTGCGCGGCACGCTGATCGGCGTCAAGGACGTGGTCGCCGTGGCCGGCGCGCCGAGCACCTGCCAGAGCGTCGTGCACGACGCCGGCTGGTGGGCCGACCGCGACGCGACCGTGGTGGCGCGGCTGCGCGCGGCGGGCGCGGTGATCGTGGGCAAGACGACGATGGCGGAACACGCGCTGTCCCGGCCGGACCCGGATTCGCCCTTCCCGGTGCCGCGCAACCCGTGGGACCCCCACCGGTGGACCGGCGGGTCGAGCTGCGGCAGCGCCAACGGCATCCCGGCCGGGTTCTTCGACGCGGGGGTCGGCACCGACAGCAACGGCAGCATCCGGATCCCCGCCGCGCTGTGCGGCGTGACCGGGCTGAAGCCGACGCAGGGCCTCCTGCCGGCGGCGGGCGTCCGCCCGCTGGCGCGCTCGGTCGAGACGGCGGGCCCGCTGGCGCGTACGGCCCGGGAGTGCGCGCGGCTGCTCGCCGTGATGGCGGACCGGCCCGCGGAGCTGTCCCGGCCGCCGCTCGCCGACCTCGCGGGCGTGCGCGTCGGCGTCCCGGGCGACCTCGTGCGGTACGCCGCCGCGCTGACCGACGACACCGCCGCCGCCTTCGACGCCGCGCTCGACGAGCTGCGGGCCGCCGGGGCGCAGGTCGTCGACGTGCCGTTCGACGAGGCGTTCCCGCTCTTCGCCGCGCAGCTCGTGACGATGCTGGTGGAGGCGTTCGAGGTGCACGGGGCGCAGTTCCGGACGCGCTGGAGCGACTACGGCCGGCCGTTCCGGTGGAACGTCGCGCTCGGCGGCGTGCTGACAGCGGAGACGTACCTGCGGGCCCAGCGGGTGCGCGGCTGGGGCGCCGACGCACTGCGGGCGCGGTTGCGCGACGTCGACGTCATCGCCACGCCCGCCTGGCCGTCCGCCGCCCCCCGCTACGACGACCAGGCCAGCCTCCAGACGATCTCCTTCCTGCCGAGCATCTGGAGCGCGGTCGGCTTCCCCGCGCTGGCGCTGCCGATGGGGGCCGACGGCGACGGGTTGCCGCTGTCGCTGCAACTGGCCGCCGCCCCCGGCCGCGACTTCGAGCTGGCCGCCGTCGCCGACGTCTACCAGCGGCGTACGGGCTGGCACGAGCGCGAGCCGAAGCTGGACGTCGTGGCGGACCTCGCGCCGGTCTGCGCCCCCGAGGCGCCCGCCGACGGCGTCGACCCCGTCCGCCGGGAGCGGCTGGCCCGGGCGTTCGGCGAGCTGGGCGTCCCGCTGGGAGAGGGGGACCTCGACCAGGTGACGATGACGTGGACGAAGGTCGAGGCGCTCGCCGGCGTGCTGCCGGAACTCCCGGTGGACGTGGCGCCCTTCGCCGCCCACCCGGGCTGACGGGCGCCGTCCCGGGGCACCCGCCGACCGGCCTCGTGCCCGCGTCCGGGCGTGAGGGCCGTTCACCGTGACCGGCGGCGTCGTGCCGCGCGTGGCGCGTACGTGAGGGACGCACGGGTGGGGCGTGCGTACGACACGGACGGAACGTGACGCGGCGGGGGTTGGATCTGTCGCCGGTCGCCGGCAGCCTGATAGCCATGGATGACGTCGTGATCGAAGTGGACGGGCTGCGCCGCAGCTACGGGGAGTTCGAGGCGGTGCGGGGGATCTCGTTGCGGATCCGCCGGGGCGAGCTGTTCGCCCTGCTGGGCACCAACGGTGCCGGCAAGACCACCACCATCGAGGTCCTGGAGGGACTGCAACCGGCCACCGCCGGCCGGGTCCGGGTGCTCGGGCTGGACCCGATCCGGGACCGTAACTCGGTGCGCCCCCGGACGGGGGTGATGCTCCAGCACGGCGGGTTCACCGGCGCGCTGACCGTCCGCGAGACGGTGGAGATCTGGCGGTCGCTCACCGTCCGGCCGCAGACCACCGCCGAGGTGCTGGACCTGGTCGACCTCGGCGACCGGATGAACGTGGCGGTCGAGCAGCTCTCCGGCGGCGAGGGCCGGCGGCTGGAGCTGGCGCTGGCCGTGCTCGGCCGGCCGGAGGTGCTCTTCCTCGACGAGCCGACCACCGGTATGGACCCGGCCTCCCGGCGCCGCACCTGGGACGTCGTCCGCGAGCTCCAGAAGGGTGGGACGACGGTCCTGCTCACCACGCACTATCTGGAGGAGGCGGAGGTCCTCGCCGACCGGGTGGCGATCATGCGGGGTGGGAGCATCGTCGCCACCGGGGCGCCGGAGGACGTCGTGCGCACCCTGCCCGCCCGGATCAGCTTCCGGCTGCCGGCGGCGGAGGCGCTTCCCGACCTGCCGCACGCCGCCCGCCTGGTCGAGGGCGACCGCGTCACGTACGAGTCCCGCCAGCTCCAGACCGACCTCACCCGGCTGCTCGAATGGGCCAACGCGGGCGACATCCGGCTGGCGGCCCTGTCGGCCCGACCGGCCACCCTGGAGGATGTCTTCCTGGACATCGCCGCCGACCACGACCTGACCGACCAGCACGCGGAACCGGAGGCCGCCCGATGAGCGGGACGATGACGACGCCGAGCCCCACCCCGACCCCCACCGCCACCTCGGGTGACCGCGCGACCAGGCCGCTCTGGCAGATGGCCGCGATGTTGAAGATGGAACTGCTGGCGCTGCGTCGCAACTGGACGGCCACGGCCATGTCCGTGGTGACCCCGCTGATGATTGCCATCCTGCTCGTCAGCGAGTACGGCGGGCAGGCGGTGCCCGGCGTCCGCCGGGTCGTCAGCATCACCACCCTGATCATGGTCTTCCTGGTGCACCACCACCTCACCACCGTCTACGCGGCGCGCCGCCAGGAGCTGGTGCTCAAGCGGCTGCGGGCCGGGCTCGCCTCGGACCGCACGATCCTGCTCGGCACGGCCAGCAGCACGGTGGCCATCTTCCTCGCCCAGTTCGTCGTGCTGGCCGCGTACGCGGTCCTGGTGCTCGGCCTGCCGATGCCGAAGAACCCGCTCGTCATGGCCGTGGCGCTGCTGTTCGGCTCCGCGATCATGGCGGCGTTCTCGGCGGCGCTCTCCGCGATCACCCGCAGCTCCGAGGCGGCCATGCTCACCACCCTGCCGACCGTGGTGATCTTCCTGGCCACGCCGGGCGCGCTGCTGCCGCTCGGCGCCCTGCCGGAGTCGCTGGAACGGGTGCTGTGGTTCCTGCCGAACGGGCCGTTCACCGAGGTCATGCGGGTCGGTTGGCTCGCCCGCACCGACGAGGGCCAGGCCCTGAGCTTCGCCGGAACCCTCGTCGAGACGCTGCCCTCCTTCGGTGTGCTGCTGGCCTGGCTGGTGGTGTCGCTGCTCGTGGCCGGCCGGTACTTCCGCTGGGAACCCCGGCACGGATGATCGAGACCATCGCGCGACCCGGAATCCGGGGCGTGAGCATGGAGCGGGCGCAGGTCGAGCGCGACGTCGACCTGCGCCGCGCCCGTGCCGTCACGCTGAGCACAGTGGGCAGCGGCGTGCTGGGCACGCTGCTGCTGGCCGCCGTCGGCCTGTCGCGGGAGGAGGACCCCCGCTGGGCGGCGGCCGGGGCCGTGGGGGTGGTCGTCTTCATAGCCGCGCAGAGCGGTGCGCTGTACGGGGCGATCACTCCCTGGTTGGCCGAGTCGACGCGCCGCCGCCTGCTCGCCGGCTTCGTCTGGGCCGCCGTGCTCTCCGTGCCCCTGGTCGGGCCCGTGGGCGGGCCGGAGTGGGCGACCTGGGGGTTCCTGGGGGCGTCGGTGATCGGCTCGGTGTTCCTGCTGCGGCAGTGGTGGGTCGCCGGCCCGGCGGTGCTGCTGTCCGTGGCGACGGCCGCCGGGGTGGCCGCCTGGAACGGGGCACCGGTCCGCGACCAGGTCACCATCGTGGTGGTCGCGGGGCTCTCCATGGCCGCGTGGAACGCCCTTCAGCTCTGGCTGTGGGGGCTCCTCGTCCAGGCGCAGCGGGGGCGGGCCGCCCAGGGCCGGCTCGCCGCCACCGAGGAGCGGCTGCGGTTCGCCCGCGACGTGCACGACCTGCTCGGGCACAGCCTCTCGGTCATCGCGCTGAAGGCCGAACTGGCGTCCCGGCTGGCGGCCACCGACGCCGGGCGGGCCAGCCGGGAGGCCGCCGAGGTGCAGCGGCTGGCCGCGTCGGCGCTGGTCGAACTGCGCGAGGTGGTGCACGGGTACCGTGCGGTGGACCTCGGGGACCAGATCGCCGCGGTGGAGCAGGTGCTGAGTTCCTCCGGCATCCGCTGCGCGGTGGCGCTGCCGCCGGACGACGTACCGTCGGAGATCGCCCGGCAGTTCGTCGCGGTGCTGCGGGAGGCCAGCACCAACGTGCTGCGCCACAGCCGGGCCACCTGGTGCACCATCGAGATCAGCCAGGACGAGGACGAGGTGCGGATGACCATGACGAACGACGGCGCCGAGGGGGCGTCGCCGGACCGGCACAGCTTCGGGTTGCGCGGGCTGGCCGAGCGGCTGGCCGAGGCCGGGGGAGCGCTGCGCCACCGGATCGACGACGGGGTGTTCCGCCTCGACGTGACGGTACGGACCCGCCCGTGATCAGGGTGCTGCTCGCCGACGACGAGGACCTGATCCGGGCGGCGCTGGCCGCCCTGCTCGGGCTGGAGTCCGACCTGGAGGTGGTGACCGAGGCGCCGGACGGTCGGGCCGCCGTGACGGCCGCGCTCGCGCACCGCCCGGACGTCGCCGTGGTGGACCTGCAGATGCCGGCCCTGGACGGGCTGGAGGTGACCGCGGAACTGGCTCGCGTCCTGCCCGCCTGCAAGGTGGTGATCCTGACCGGGCACGGCCGGCCGCCGCACCTGCAACGCGCGCTGGCGGCCGGGGCCAAGGGGTTCCTGCCCAAGGGCGCGCCGGGCGGGACGCTCGCCGACGTCATCCGTCGGGTGCACGCCGGCGGCCGGTACGTCGACCCGGCCCTGGCCGCCGACGCGCTCACCGCACCGGAGTGCCCGCTCACGCCGCGCGAGCTGGACGTGCTCCGGCTGGCCGAGTACGACACGCCGGTGGCGGAGGTGGCCCGCCGTACCCACCTGTCGGCGGGCACGGTCCGCAACCACCTCTCCGCGGCGGTCAGCAAGCTCGGGGTGGCCAACCGGGCCGAGGCGTTCCGCACCGCCCGGGACAACGGTTGGCTCTGACGGCGCCGCTCAGATGAGCACGCTCCAGGTCACCGGGCCGACGAGGCCGTCGACGACGAGGCCGTTGCGGCTCTGGAAGCTGCGTACCGCGCTGGTGGTGACCGAGCCGAAACCGCCGTCCACGAGGAGGCTCGCCCCCCGGGCGTTGAGGGCGGTCTGCAGGCCGCGCACCTGGTCGCCCGAGTTGCCCTCGCGCAGGGGCAGCACGAGCGCGGTCCAGGTGATCGGGCCGACGAGGCCGTCGGCGTAGAGGCCCCGGCCGCTCTGGAACGACCTGACCGAGGCGGCGCAGCCCGGCCCGTAGATCCCGTCCACCACGACGGAGACGCCGCGCGAGCGCACCAGGTACTGGATCACCCGGGGCACCCACCCCGACGCGCCCTGCCCGACGCTCGGGTAGCCGGTGCTGCCCAGCGGGGCCGTCGAGCCGAGGGTGATGCCCCGGTTGGCCAGGAAGACCCGAGGGTCGAGTGAGGTCAGCCGGGGACGGTGGATCTCGAAGTGCAGGTGCGGGCCGGTCGAGTTGCCGGTGGTGCCCATCAGGCCGATCAACTGTCCGCAGCTGACCTGCTGGCCGACGCCGACCAGCACCCGGTGCAGGTGGCCGTAGTAGGAGAAGTAGCTGTCGGCGTGGTTGAGGTGGACGCTGTTGCCGGTGCGGCCGCCCAGGGGCCCGCTCGTCGTGTCGCCCGGGTACGAGTTGGTCCTGATGTCCCGGACGGTGCCGGCGGCGGCGGCGTAGACCGGGGTGCCCTGGCTGTTGGCCACGTCCCAGCCCAGGTGCCCGGGCCGGCTGGGGATCTTGTAGCCGGAGGTCAGCGTGCCACGCGTCGGGTTGCTCCAGGCGCCGACGGCGGCCTGCGCCGGGGTGGGCAGGCCGACGACCCCGATCCCCACCCCGACGCCGAGCGCCGTGAGGAGGGCGCGGCGCCGGGCCGGCACGTGGCTCAGGCTGGCGGTCTCCGGTGCGTCACACATGGTGCCTCCGATGTTCGTCCCGCAGGGGCGGTTGGACGATGGGGACCGGATCGTAAATCTTCTATATCGGCCGAGGCAATGGTGAAACTTTCCTACGGGCCGTCACGCATTGTGATCCGCCGGGGTCGGCGACGGTGTCGCCCGGCGCGTCAACTTCTGGTTGACGGATGCGGGCCGTCAACCTATGGTTGACGCATGACGGAACCGACGCAGATGAACAACCCCGTACGCCTCGACGACCTGATCCAGGCGATCAAGAGGGCCCGCCCCGACGCGCTCGACCAGCTCACCGACGCGGTCATCGCGGCCGACCACCTCGGCGACGTCGCCGACCACCTGATCGGCCACTTCGTCGACCAGGCCCGCCGCTCCGGCGCGTCCTGGACCGAGATCGGCCGCAGCATGGGCGTCAGCAAGCAGGCGGCACAGAAGCGCTTCGTGCCGAAGGCCGACGATCCGCCGCTCGACCCGCAGCAGGGCTTCGCCCGCTTCACCCCGCGCGCCCGCAACACGGTGATGGCCTCGCAGAACGAGGCCAGGGCCACCGGGCACGCCGAGATCCGCCCCGAGCACCTGGTGCTGGGGCTGCTCAGCGAGCCGGAGGCCCTGGCCGCCAAGGCGATCGTCGCCCAGGGGGTGCCGCTGGAGCGGGTGCGCGAGGCCGCCACGGCGGCGCTGCCGCCCTCGACCGCCGAGGTGCCCGACCTGATCCCGTACGACGTCCAGGGCAAGAAGGCGCTGGAGCTGACCTTCCGGGAGGCCCTGCGGCTCGGCCACAACTACGTCGGCACCGAGCACGTCCTGCTCGCGCTCCTGGAGCACGAGAACGGCGCCGGGGTCCTCAGTGGGCTCGGCGTGACCAAGGCCGGGGTCGAGGAGTGGGTGGCGGCGGCCCTGGAGGCCGTGCGGTTGCGGGGCTGAGCGCTCAGGATGCGGCGGGGAAGCCGTAGCGGGCGGCGTGCTCGGGGTCCGTCGGGTCGACCTGGCGGATCCCGGCGTCGGCGAGGCGCTTGTTGACCTCGTCGAGCCGCTCACGCACCAGCCGGGACTCCTCCTCGGTGACCCGGCCCCGGTGCGGCCGGCCGGCGTGCTCGATCGTGGCGTAGTCGATCCGCTCCGCGCCCTTGCGGGCCTTCGGCGGACGGACCCGCTCGGCCGTCTTCAGCAGTTGCGCCATCGGCACGTCCGTCGCCATCGCGTCGAACTCGCTCGCGGTGAGCACCACCCGGCGCGGCTCACCGTCGCCGTGCCGGTCGTGGACCTCGACCACCGCGACGTCCAGCGCGGCGTCGTCGATGTGCTCCACCTCGGCCGGGGTGGCGTCCAGCCGCACGGGCCCCGCGACCAGGTCAGGGTGCTCCAGGACGACGACGCGGACCACCTCGTCGTCGGGCTGGATGACCGTGCCGCTGAAGTCGGAGACGTGGATCGTCTTCTTGCCCATGCGCGGAGCTTCTCCTGTCGTAGGCCGGGATGCCGGACCAGAAGAAATTACCCGACAGGTGTGCGAAAGCCGCCGCTGGACCGTCCGGGTGTGTCGCGGGCCGCCGCGCGCTCCCGGGCGCTCAGCGGGTGTTCAGCCCGCCGCGCGCGGCGGCGCCGGCGGGCTGCTTGTCCACCTCGCGCCACGGCAGCGTCTCGGCGCGGTGACCCCGGTAGGCCGACTGGGCCGGGAACCGCCCCGTGGCCTCGGTGGCCCGCCAGAGTCGCGCGGGGTCCTGGTGGTGCCGGTCGTTCGGCTGATTCGGCATGACCATACCGTCCCAAACAAAGTTGTCCATGTATGAAAATGAATATGACGACCGATCGATGCGATTGGTTCCCCTGATCGGCCCGCGCCCTGCGAAAACCGGCGGACATCGATCTACCGGTACGTCTACCCCCTGCCACGCCGCCCAACCCTCGCGCCGGCACACGCCCCTCGGTGGCGGCCACCGCTCGAAGCCGGGAGCAGCCACCGCCCGAGGTCGCGGGAGCGCGGCCGGCCCACCCCGACCGGTTCCGTCGCGCGCGCCGGCGCGCCCGCGTACGGTGATCGTCGGCGAGGCGGGCCGGGCGTCGGCGGCCGCCCCGCCGGGTGACGACCGACGGCGCCGGGGGAGGTGAGCGGCGATGCCCGACCGGCGGCTGCACCTGCACCTGGCGAGCTGGCTGGGCCAGTGGCCGGCCGCGCCAGGGCTGCACGTGGTCGGCTCGCACCGGCGGGCCCGGCCAGCCTGGGACGGCCGGCTCCGGCCGGCCGTCGCGGTGACCGCTGGCGTGAGCACCGTGCTCTCGGTGGCCCCCGACCGGGTCGCGGCGGTGCGGGAGCTGGCCCGGCGGCCGGGGACGCCGCTGCTCGCGGGGTTGCCCGCCGCGGTCGGACGGCCCGGCTGGGCGGTGCACGACGACGTGTTCCGGTGGAGCGCGGCACCGGCCCCGTTGCCGGACGTGGGGGAGTGGACGTCCCCGGCCGCCGCCGGGCTGCCGTCCTGGTTGCGCCTGTTCGACCGGCCGGTGCTGGTGGTGCGCGACGCCCGGGGGCGCTACCTGTCCGGGGTCGGGATCAAGCGGCACGACGCGTACGGCCACGAACTGGCGGTCGGCACCGTGCCGGAGGCCCGGGGGCGGGGGCTGGCGCGGCGACTGGTCGCCCAGGCGGCGCGCCGGGTGCTCGACGAGGGCGCCGTCCCGACGTACCTGCACGCCGCCGCCAACACCGCCTCCGCGCGGGTGGCGGCCGCCGCCGGCTTCCCCGACCGGGGCTGGCGCTCGTTCGGCGTCTACCCGCCCTGACCTCGGTGGTGGGGCGCGGACCGTGGCTCCCGGGCCGGAACCACGGTCCGCAGTCTCCCCCCAGGGCCCGCGGGTAGCGTGCGTGCTCATCACGCTACGTATCAGCAGGGGCGACGGCAAGGTCCCACAGGGGTGTTCCGACTGTCGACTAACAGACTCTGACCTGCGGCTATCCGGAGTGGGCCCCGAAAGGCGTCAGTGACGCAGCGTGCGAATGAGGTCGAGCACCTGCCGCGTCACCGGGCGTAGCACGCGCAGCCGGGACAGCCCCACCAGTCGGTCGACCAGCGGCACGGCGCCGTCGATGAGCTGCCGGGTGCGGGTCTGGCCGGGCGAGCGGTCGTAGACCCAGTACAGCACCACTCCCATGTACGCCAGCCAGAGCAGTTCCGGCAGGTGCGGGCGCAGTTCCGGGTCGACGCGGGCGGTGGAGCCCTCGAGGGCCTCGGCGAAGAGGGCGATCGCCGCCTCGCGCGGGCCGGACGACTCCGCCGAGAAGGGGCTCAGCGGGGAGGTCGGCTCCGCGGCCGTCTTGAAGAAGCTCGCGGCGAAGGAGTGCGACGGGGTGAGCACGTCGATCCCGGCGTGCATCACCCCGGCCAGCCGGGCGGCGAGGTCGCTCTCCCGGGTGAGCACCGGCCCGGCCGCCGCCCGGTGCTCCGTCTGGGCGCGCGCGTAGAACTCCTGGATCAGGTGTTCCTTCGAGCCGAAGTAGTAGTAGGCGTTGCCCACGGCCACCCCGGCCTCCTGCGCGATGGCGCGCATGGTGGTCCGGGCGTACCCGCGCTCGCGGAACAGCCGCATGGCGGTGTCCACGATGAGCTGTCGGGTCTGCTCGCCGCGCGCGGTCGCCGGCTCACCCGCAGCGGTCGTCGGCACACTCTGCTCGGTCATCGGGGCCACCGTATCCCGCCAGGTCGTCGGCCGGCTCCGTCCCCGGGTCGCGGACGCGCTCGCGGACCGCGGAGGCGGCGGCCACCACCTGGCGGGCGAGCGGGAGCAGGCGCGGGTGGGCCAGCCGCTCGGCGGCGTCCCGGTGGTCGGCCAGGGCCCAGAGGCAGGCGAGCCATGCGCCGTCGCCCGCGTACACCTCGCCGGTGTCGGCGACCACGGTGAGGTCGCGCAGCGTGGCGTCGTGGTCCAGGCCGGGGAAGCGCCGCCGGGCCTCGGCGGAGGCGGCCGGCACGAACTCCAGGGGTACGAGCTGGGCCCGGGATGCCAGCCAGCGCCGGGCGGCCCGACAGAGTGGGCAGTGCGCGTCGTAGAGGACGGTGAACCCCCGGACGCCACCGCCCCCGTGTGCGGTGGCGTCCGGGGATCCGCCCGACCCGTCAGTGGGTCGGGCGCTCATCGGACCGGTGGTCCGCCGGCCGGCCCGGTCCCCGCCCCCGGTCCGGCGGGGTGCGGTCCGGCGGGATGCGGCCCGGCGGGGTGCGGCCCGGCGGTGGGCTGCGCCCCCGTGGGGTACGGCCCGGCGGTGGGCTGCGCCCCCGTGGGGTACGGCCCCACGGGCTGGGCCCCCACGGGTCGGGCGTCGCGCGGCGCGGGTGGCATCGGCAGCCGGCCGACGGGCGCGAGCGGCGGATGGGTGGCGAGCTGGCGGAGCCGGCCACGGCGGTACCGGCCGAGCGCGAAGACGTTGAAGAAGTGCAGCGCACCGAGCACCAGCAGCACCAGGCCGATCTTGAGGGAGAGTTCCTCCATCGCCTGGGCGGTGGAGCCGACCGGATCGGGGTGCTTCATCGCCACCGTGACGTAGCCGAGATTGAGCAGGTAGAAGCCGACGACGAGCAGACTGTTGACGGCTCTGGCCAGCCGCTCGTCGGCGAACACCTCCTCGAGGAAGACCAGCCCGTTGCGCGTCAGCGCCCGGGCCACCCAGATGGTCAACCCGATGCTGATCGCCAGGTAGACCAGGTACATCCAGACCTTCGTGTCCATCGTCGAGACCCTTCTTGAACATGTTCAATTTTCTCGCCCCACTGTAGGGCAGTTCTTGAACGCGTTCAAGTGAGACTCGACGGTCGTCGGCGTGGCCCGCCCGGACGCCGGGTCGGTATGGTCGAGTCGCGCCGGTGTGGCGCGTCCTTCAACGGGTGAGGCGGGGCATGGACCGGCGTACGCGGGACACGGAGCCGGGGCGGATGGTTCTGCGCCCTGCCGGAGAGATCGACATGGCCAGCGCCGGCGAGTTCGAGGCGACGCTCACCGAGGCGCTGCGCCGGCCCGGGGTCCGGGAGGTCGTCGTCGACCTCGCGGCCGTGCGGTTCCTGGACTCCAGCGGCGTACGCGTCCTGGTGCACGGCGCCGCCGTGGGCCGCGAGCGCGACGTGACGCTGCGGGTGACAGGCCCGCAGTCGGGAGTGGCGCGGGTCCTGCGGATCACCGGTGTGGACGCCCTGCTCGGGCTCGCCGACGCCGACACCGGCCGACCCGTCGCGCGGGGGTGGCGCGGGCTCGACTGAGCGCTCAGGGCTCCGAGTTCGCCGACGCGTCCGCGGACCACTCGACGAGCATCAGTGTGGCGTCGTCCCGGTGCGCCCCGCCCTGGTGCTCCGTCACCGCGTGACTGAGGCGGCGCAGCGTCTCCGCGGCCGGCAGCCCGGAACCGATGTGCCGTTCGGCGAGGTCCGCCAGGCGGGGCAGCCCGAACATCTCGCCCGCCGGGTCGCGCGCCTCGGTCACCCCGTCGGTGTGCAGCAGCAGCCGGTCGCCCGGCTCGAGCCGGGTCCGGGCCACCTCGACGCCGTCGTCCGGCAGGCCCAGCGGGAGCCGGCGGCCGCCGGCCAGCTCCTGCACGGTCCGGCCCCGGCGCAGCAGCACCGGCGGCGGGTGCCCCGCGTTGACGTAGCGCAGCAGCCCGGTGCCGGTGTCGAACTCGGCGAGCACCGCCGTGACGAACCGCGCGTCGCGCCACTGGGCGACGATCGCGGCGTCCACCGCCCGCGCCAGGCCGGGCAGGTCCGAGCCGGCGCGCCGGGCCGCCCGCAGCGCGGCCAGCGCCACCGAGGTGGTGAGCACCGCCGGCAGGCCGTGACCGACGCCGTCGAGGATCGCCAGCGTCACGGTCGGGCCGTTCACCGCGTAGTCGAAGGCGTCCCCGCCGACCTCGTAACAGGGCTCGAGCAGGGCGCTGACCACCACCTGCGAGGTGGCGAAGGTCAGCGGCGGCAGCAGGTTCCACAGCAGCTCGGCGGAGACGCCCATCGGCCGGCTGCGGCGCGCGCGGTGCAGCACGTCCCCGTAGTCCCGCTTGCTGGTGACCAGGTGGCCGACCAGGCCGGAGACGAGCCGGCAGCCGTCGCGCAGCGCCTCGTCGCCGAGGTCGACGTCGGTGGGCGGGAACACCTCCAGCAGGCCCAGCCGGTCGGTGCCGTTGACGATCGGCACCCACAACCGCGGCGGTGGCCCCTGCCCCGCGTGCACCTCGACCTGGGTGAAGGCGCGCCCGGCCAGGCTGGTGTCGATCGGCAGCACCTCCGGCGCCGGCCGGGACGACCCGGGCAGCGGGCGCAGGTCACGCTGCTCGGCGTCGACCAGGTACACGGTCGCCGTCACGCCCAGCGGCCGGAGCACGGCGTCGACCAGGTCCGCCAGCTCGTCCGGGGGCAGCCGGTGGGACCGGGACGCGAGATCGGCCAGGGCCCGGTGCCAGGGGTCGGTGGCGGTCATGCTGTCGCATACCCAGGGCCGGCCCGGTCCACGCCGACCGGCCCGACCGGGAGCGCACGGGCCGGCGACGACGCGGTGCCGGCGTCAGCCGACCAGCCCGAGCACCTCGGCGGCCGCGCGGCCGCAGGCGTGGCTCGCGCCGTACGTGGTGACGAACGCCCGGACGCCCACCGGGCGCCACCGGGAGGGCCAGCCCATCTCGACCACGGTCACCGGGTGCGCGGCGGCCAGCGCGGTCACCAGGTCCGCGCCGCCCGGCAACCGGTGCAGGTGGCGACCGACCAGCACGATCGGCCGGTCACCGGCGAGCTGGCGCAGGGCGGCCGGCCCGGTCTCGGTGGCGACCACCCGCAACTCCTCCGCGCCGTCCAGGTGCGGGCCGAGGCCCCACGGCACCCGCCCCTCGGCGATGGTCGACGCGGCGTGCAGCTGGACGATCAGCGGGCGGTCCAGGCCGGCCAGCTCCCCCTCCACCCGGACGGCGCGCCGCGCCGCGGCGTACCCGAGCCCGTCGGGGACGGCCGACGCCGAGCCGGCGGCCCGGGTCCAGGCGGCGAGCGCGGCGGCGCTGCCGGCCGCCTCCTCCACCCGCGCCCGGTCGAGGCGGCCGTCACCGAGCGCGCCGACGATCTCCGCGACCACCCGCTCGACCAGCTCGGCGTCGACCTGGGCGCCGATGCACAGCAGGTCGGCGCCGGCGGCGAGCGCCCGGACGGCGGCCGGACCGACCCCGCCGGCCGCCACCGCGGCGCCCTTCATCTCCAGCGCGTCGGTGATGACCGTGCCGGTGAAGCCGTACTCGTTGCGCAGCAGGTCGACCAGGACCGCCCGGCTGAACGTGGCGGGGCCGTCGCCGGTCAGCGTCGGCACCCGGATGTGTGCCGTCATCACGGCGCGCGCGCCGGCCTCGACGACCGCGGCGAACGGCGGCAGGTCGCGCCGGCGCAGCACGTCGAGCGGCACGTCCACGGTGGGCAGCTCGTGGTGGGAGTCGGCGACCGTCGCGCCGTGCCCCGGGAAGTGCTTGGCGCAGGCGGCGACCCCGGTGGCCTGGAGGCCGGCCACGGCCGCGGCGGAGTGCGCGGCGACCCGGGCCGGGTCGGCGCCGAACGAGCGGGTGCCGATCACCGGGTTCTCGTCGGCGGTGTTGACGTCCACCGTCGGCGCGAGGTTCACGGTGACGCCGAGGGCGGCCAGTTCGCCGCCGATGGCCGCGTAGACCTGGCGGGTCAGCGCCACCTCGTCGATCGCGCCGAGCGCCGCGTTGCCCGGGTACGGGCTGCCGGTGGCGTGCGCCAGCCGGGTGACGTCGCCGCCCTCCTCGTCGATCGCGACCAGCACGTCCGGGCGGCCGGCCCGCAGGGCGGCGGTGCTCGCCGCCACCTGCCCCGGGTCGTGGACGTTGGTGCCGAACAGGGTGTGCCCCGCGAGCCCCTCGGCGACCAGGTCGACCGCCCAGCCCGGGGGCACCGGCCCCGGATACGCGGCGAGCAGCGTGCCGAGCGCGAGCCGGCGCAGTCCTGGATCCAGCCCCACGTGATCTTCCCCTTTCGTCCCCGACGGCACGCAAGTCGTACCGGCGGGGGTCGGTGACGTACCTGGTCGGCCGACCACCCCGCTCCGGGCCGGCCGATACGCTGTCGGCTACCCGCTCGCAGGTCGGTTTACAGTTAGCAAGGTTTACCAAAACTAGAGGACGTGGCATGAGTGCGACCCGGCTGCCCGGCACCCCCCGCCTGTTGCGGGCGCTGAACGACCGCGCGGCGTTGGAGCTGCTGCTGGAGCGGGGACCGCTGACCCGGGCCCGGCTCGGCGAGCTGACCGGGTTGTCCAAGGTCACCGCCTCCCAGCTCGTCGAGCGGCTGGAGGAGCGGGGACTGGTCACCCGGGTCGGCGAGCAGGCCGGCGGGCGGGGACCGAACGCCCAGCTCTACGCCGTGCGGCCTGGCAGCGCGCACGTGGTCGGGGTGGACGTGGGCGCCGACCGGGTCGTCGCGGCCTGCGCGGACATCACCGGGGCGGTGATCGGCCGCGTCGAGCAGTCGACCCACGACACCGACGATCCCGTCGGGGTCGTGCACAACGCGGTGGTCCAGGCCGCGAGCAGCGCCGGGGCGCAGCTGTCGAGCGTACGGCGGATCGTGCTGGGCACCCCGGGCCTCGTCGACCCCGGCACGGGCGACATCACGTTCGCCTTCAACCTGCCCCGCTGGCACACCGGTCTGCTCGCCGCGCTCCGCGACGACCTGCACACCCCGGTGGTCTTCGAGAACGACGTCAACCTGGCCGCCGTCGCCGAGGCGCAGTCGGGCGCGGCCCAGGGGCTGACGGACTTCGTGCTGGTCTGGGTGGGCGCCGGCGTCGGCCTGGCGATCGTGCTGGGCGGCCGGCTGCACCACGGCAGCAGCGGCGCCGCCGGCGAGATCGGTTACCTGCCGGTGCCCGGCGCGCCCATCCCGCGCGACGTGTCCCGCCGCGCGAAGCCGGCTTTCCAGCAGTTGATCGGCGCGGACGCGGTCCGGGACCTGGCCCGCGCGCACGGCTACCCGGACGACAGCGGCGCCGCCGCGGTCCGGGCCGCGGTGGCCGACGGCACGGCGGGCGGTCCCATGCTCGACGAGGTGGCCCGCCGGCTGGCGCTGGGCGTGGCGAGCACCTGCGTGGTGCTGGACCCGCCGCTGGTGGTGCTCGCCGGGGAGGTCGGCCAGGCCGGCGGGGCGGCGCTGGCCGAGCGCGTGCAGCACGAGGTCGCGGCGATCACCCTGGTCCGCCCCCGGGTGGTCCCCACCGGGCTGACCGAGGAGCCGATCCTGCGTGGTGCGCTGCGCACCGCGCTGGACGCCGTGCGCGACGAGGTCTTCGGCTCGACCGTCGGCTGACCGGGGCCGGTCGCCCGCCGCGGCCGGGGGCGCGGTGGCCACGCCCGACCCGCTGCGGTGGGGTCGGGGGCGGGCGTGCGTCATGTGAAGGAATATTTCATCGCCGACGTGGGTGCTGCAAGGACTTGCCGCGCCCGGGTCGGCGCCGGCTCCCGTGACCGGGAGCACCTGCCGCCGGTCACGTCAGGTCGCGGCGGCCGAACGTCGGGAAGGCGGCGGCCGTCAGCGCGCCCGTCGACCGTCCCCGGGTTGTGGTGACCAACGACACGGCCCCACCCTATGGCCGGGGCGCCGCCCGTGGGGGGCTCCCCGGCGGTGCGTGGTTGGATGGTCGGGTGACTGGGGACGAGGATCTGGTGGTCAGCCTCGACGGCGTCGGCGTACGCCGGGCTGGCACGGCACTGCTGCACGACGTCGACTGGCGGGTCGAGCTGGACGAGCGCTGGGTGGTGCTCGGGCCCAACGGCGCCGGCAAGACGACCCTGCTCAACCTCGCCGCCGGGCGGCTGCACCCGACCACCGGCACCGCCCACGTGCTCGGCGAGCGGATCGGTCGCACCGACGTCAACGAGCTGCGGACCCGCATCGGGCTCTCCACCGCCGCGCTGGCCGAACGGGTGCCTGCCGACGAGCGCGTCAGCGACGTCGTCGTCACGGCGGCCTGGTCGGTGCTCGGGCGCTGGCGGGAGAGCTACGACAGCAGCGACGAGGCCCGCGCCCGCGCCCTGCTGGGCCAGCTCGGCATCGGCGGGCTCGCCGAGCGCACCTACGGCACCCTCTCCGAGGGCGAGCGCAAGCGGGTGCAGATCGCCCGCGCGCTGATGACGGACCCGGAGCTGCTGCTGCTCGACGAGCCCGCCGCCGGGCTCGACCTGGGCGGGCGGGAGGACCTGGTCGCCCGGCTGGCCGAGCTGGCGTACGACCCGGACGCCCCCGCGCTGGTGCTGGTGACCCACCACGTGGAGGAGATCCCGCCCGGCTTCACCCACGCGCTGCTGCTGCGCGAGGGCGGCGTGGTGGCGCAGGGGCTCCTCGACGCCACGCTGACCGGGGACAACCTCTCCAAGACGTTCGGGCTGCCGCTGGTCGTCGAGCGCTCCGGCGACCGGTTCACCGCCCGCGCCGCCTGACCGGCCCGGGTCGGACGGCAGCCGCCGCCGGGGTCCTAGACTTCGCCGCAGCACGTCCGGCGGCGAGGAGGTGGCGATGCGGCAGACGCGGGTCGTCGTGGTGGGCAGCGCCAACATGGACCTGGTGGGCACCGCCCCCGCCCTGCCCCGGCCGGGGGAGACCCTGCTCGGCACCGACTTCGTGACGGTGCCCGGCGGCAAGGGCGCCAACCAGGCCGTGGCCGCGGCCCGGGCCGGTGCCTCCTGCGCCTTCCTCGGGGCGATCGGCTCCGACTCGTTCGGCGTCACCCTGCGGGCCCGGATCACCGCCGCCGGCGTCGACACCGGGCAGCTGCGCACGACGTACGGCACGTCGGGCGTGGCGCTGGTGATGGTCAACGCCGAGGGCGAGAACGCGATCCTGGTCAGTCCGGGCGCCAACGCCTCGATGACCGCCCTGACCGAGCCCGAGCTGACCGCCGTACGCGGGGCGGACGTGCTGCTCGCGCAGCTGGAGATCCCGGTCGCGACGGTGACCGAGGCGGCCGTCGCGGCCCGGTCGGCCGGCACCCGGGTGGTGCTCAACGCCGCCCCGGCCGTGCCGGTGCCCCCGGAGCTGCTGGCGGCGACGGACCTGCTGGTGGTCAACGAGACCGAGGCCCACGCGCTCACCGGCCACGGCCTGGACGAGCCCTCGACCCTGCTCGACCTGGCGCCCCGGGCGGTGCTCACCCTCGGCGCGCGGGGCGCCTGGTACGGCGACCGGGACGGCACCGCCGTGCACGTGCCGGCGGTCAAGGTCGACGTGGTGGACTCCACCGCGGCCGGGGACGCCTTCACCGCCGCGCTCGCGGTGGCCTGGGGCGAGGGCCGCGACATCATCGACGCGGTGCGCTGGGCGGCGGCGGCCGGAGCGGCCTGCGCACGCCGGCTCGGCGCCTCCGTGGCGCTGCCGACCCGGGCGGAGATCGACGAGCTGTACGTCCCCGGCTGAGCCGCCCGGCCACGGGCCGTGCGGTCCTTCGGTCACGCCTCGGCGTCGTCGGTGAGCTTCTCGCCCCGGCGGCGGAGCATGCCCAGCCCGGGGATGCCGGCGACGGCGAGCTTCAGGTCGCGGGTGACGTCGAGCAGGTCGTGCAGGTCCGGGCCGACCCGGTCCAGGGTGGCGAGGATCGGCAGGACGTCCGCCGTCAGGTGCTGCTTGAGCTTCGGCAGTTCGTCGACGAGCCGGATCGCGGCGGTCACCTCCTCGTGGCTGAGCTGCTCCACGAAGTGGTTCGCCATCGGGGCGGCCCGGCGCAGCGCCGGCTCGTACGCCGTCATCAGCTCGGCGGCGGTGGCCGCGGCCTCCGCCGCGGTGCCGACCGTGCCGGCGGCCCGGGCGGCCACCGCGTCGGCCTCGCCGACCACCGCACCGGCCGTGCGGGCCACCTTCTCCGCCTCGCCGACCACGACGGCCGCGGCCGCGGCCACCTCGGTGGCAGTGTCGATGGCGGCGGTCGCGGCGGCGCTGATCACGGCCACCTCCCGCACCGCGCCCTCGGCGTCGGTGAGCACCCGGTCGGTGCGGTCGAGGGTCTGCTCGATCCGGTCCACCACGCCGTCGATCCGGTCCACCATGCCGTCGACCCGGGCGAGCAGGGCCTCCACCGAATCGAGCACGGCGAACGCGCGGGCCGGCACGGCGGCGAACGAGGCCGCCGAGCCGAGGGCCTGGTCGAGAGCGGAGCGGGTCAGACCGACGACCGCGGCGGGCCGGGGGAGGGGAATCACCATGGCACCCAGTGTGCGTCGCGCGCGCCCGTACCGCCGGACAGCGCGACGGGCCCGAGGTCAGGAGCCCGGTTGCTGCTCGACCGCGCGCTGCACCGCCCGGTAG
Source organism: Micromonospora sp. CPCC 205546 (assembly GCF_036902715.1). Taxonomy (NCBI): domain Bacteria; kingdom Bacillati; phylum Actinomycetota; class Actinomycetes; order Micromonosporales; family Micromonosporaceae; genus Micromonospora; species Micromonospora sp. CPCC 205546. The sequence goes on along the minus strand of NZ_JBAKHL010000056.1, from coordinate 16,295 downwards.
ATCTGCCCGAACCGCAGCGCGTCCGGCGTGCGCAGCAGCAGCACCTCCCGGCCGTGGTGCTGGACCCAGAGCTCGTGCATCTTGCTGCCCCGCTCGTAGGAGCGGTCGAGCCAGCCGAGCGGGATCTCCAGGAACGGGGTCAGGGCCAGCGCGCCGACCGCGCACGCGGCGAGAATGATCAGCGCCAGTTGCCACTCGCCCCGGTCCTGCGCCGACCAGGCCAGCGAGAGCACGCAGACCACCGCGACCAGCGGGGGCAGCGAGAGGAGCAGGACCAGCACGCCGCGACCCAGCACCCGGCCCCGCACCGCGAGCGTCTTCGGCCCCTGCGCGTGCCACACGTACGTCACGTCGGCGATCGCCACAGCGTGCCCGCCCGCCCGGATCGACTCCGACGTCACCTGCACCGCGTCGTCCCGGTAATAGATGGTCATCACTAACCCTAACCACTGCCTGGCGGGTCGCGCCGCTCGCGCGGTCCGCTCGGGCGGGCGGGTGGCGCAGGGCGCGGCGGTGCCAGGCGGGGCAGTGTCGCGCGGAGGTGTAGGTCGGGCGGGCCGTGCCGGGCCAGGTGGTGGCGCGTCGGCCCTTTGGAGCTGAATCGTTCATGACATCGCCCTGTGGGTCGCTGGCGCTCGTCGGGCGGCCGGAGCGGCTGAGTCGCTTACGTCATCAGCTCCAAAGGGCGCGCGAGGCCGTACCGCCGCCGCCGTGTGACGGGTGCGCCTCGTCCGCCTCCGGTCCGAGTCGGTCCGAGTCGGTCCGAAGCGGTACCGTGACCGGTCATGACGGAGCAGGAGCGCAACGTCGAGGTGGTCCGCCGCTACCTGCGGACCTTCGTCACCAAGGACCTGGTGGAGTTGCGCGCGGTGGTCGACGAGGACGTGCGGATCTACGGCTCGGGGGCCGGGGTCCGGGGGCGGCATTACGTCGAGGGGGCCGTCGCCTCGCCGGGGCTGACCGTGCTCGACCAGGAGATCGTCGAGATCTTCGCCGCCGGCGACCGCGTGGTGGTGTCGCTGGCGCAGACCTACCGCCGGGGCGGCACCGGCTGGCCGGCCTCGGCGGCCCGCTGCACCGCCCGGTAGATCTGGCCGAAGCGCAGCGCGTCGCGGGTGCACAGCAGCCGCACCGGCTGCCCGCGCCAGCGGACCCAAATCTCCAGCTGCCGGCTGCCCCGGGTGTAGGAGCGGTCCAGGTGCTCGAAGAGGAAGTCGGCGACCGGACCGACCGCGAGACCGACCAGCGCCGAGGCGCCGACGATCGCGACGGTGACGGTGAGGGAGCGGTCCAGCCAGAGCGCCAGCGCGATGCCGAGGGCGGCGGCGACCAGGGGGCCGGCGAGCGCCGCGCCGATCGCACCGCGCCCGGCGAGCACCCGCCAGGACCGGCTGCCGCGCCGGTGCCAGACCATGCTGATGTCGGCCAGCCGGAACGTCCGGCCGTCCACCCGGACGGCGGCCGACGTGACCTGCACGGACCTGTCGTCGTAGTACGTGATCATGGCGGTACTCCCGGTGGCGGGCCTGAGACCACACTACTTACCCCAACGATCCGGGCCGTAAGGTTGGCACGCGACTTCGACGAGGAAGTGAGGGCCAGCGTGGGCGAGTTCGTGCGGTTGGAGACCAAGGACGGCATCGGCACCATCCGGCTGGAGCGGCCGCCGATGAACGCCCTGAACACCCAGGTGCAGGAGGAGCTGCGCGCCGCCGCCGCCGCGGCCACCGCCGACCCGGGCGTCCGCGCGGTCATCGTGTACGGCGGGGAGAAGGTCTTCGCGGCCGGCGCGGACATCAAGGAGATGGCCGATATGTCCTACGTGGACATGGCGGACCGGGCGGCCGACCTGTCCAGCGCCCTCGGCGCGATCGCCCGGATCCCGAAGCCCGTGGTGGCGGCGATCACCGGCTACGCCCTCGGCGGCGGCTGCGAGCTGGCGCTGGCGTGCGACTGGCGGGTGGTGGCCGAGGACGCCAAGCTCGGGCAGCCGGAGATCAAGCTCGGCATCATCCCCGGCGCGGGCGGCACCCAGCGGCTGGCCCGCCTGGTCGGTCCGGCGCGGGCCAAGGACCTCATCATGTCCGGCCGGATGGTCGACGCCCAGGAGGCCCTGCGGATCGGCCTGGCCGACCGGGTCGCGCCGGCGGCGGAGGTCTACGACACGGCGGTCGAGCTGGTCCGCCCGTACCTCACGGGTCCGGTGCAGGCCCTGCGCGCCGCGAAGCTCGCCGTCGACGGCGGCCTGGACATGGACCTCAACTCCGGCCTGGCCTGGGAGAGTCAGCTCTTCGCGGCGCTCTTCGCCACCGACGACCGGCGCGAGGGCATGGCGGCGTTCGTGGCGAAGCGCAAGCCGGACTTCACCGGTCGCTGACCGGTCCGGACCGGCGGCGGCCGGCGGGGCTGCCACCCGCCGGCCGCGCCGGCCCAGGGGACGAGTCGAGAACTGTTCACATCCGGCCTACCGGTGAGTAGCGTGTGACTCCGGTCGAGCGGACGAAGGGGAAAGCGGCGATGACGGAGCGGATCGAAGGTCACGGCGGGGAGCTCGCGCTCGCGGCGCTGCGCGCGTACGGGGTGCGGGAGATGTTCACCCTCTCCGGCGGGCACGTCTTCCCGCTCTACGACGCCGCGCACAAGGCCGGCTTCCCCCTCTACGACGTGCGGCACGAGCAGTCGGCGGTCTTCGCCGCCGAGGCGGTCGCGAAGCTCCAGCGCCGGCCGGGTCTCGCCGTGCTTACCGCCGGCCCCGGCGTCACCAACGGCATCTCCGGGCTGACCAGCGCATACTTCAACGCCTCCCCGGTGCTGGTGCTGGGCGGCCGGGCCCCGCAGTTCCGCTGGGGCTCGGGCAGCCTGCAGGAGATGGACCACCTGCCGCTGGTCGCCCCGGTCACCAAGCACGCCGAGACGGTGTTCAGCCCCGACGACATCCCGCGCGCGGTCACGGCGGCGCTGACCACCGCGCTCACCCCGCACCGGGGTCCGGTCTTCCTCGACTTCCCGCTGGAGGCGATCTTCTCGGTCTCCGACGTCGAGCTGCCCCCGCTGCCCGGCATCGCGCCGGTCGAGCCCGACCCCGACGAGGTGACGAAGGCGGCCGGCCTGATCGCCGCCGCCCGCCGCCCCGTGATCATCGCCGGCTCCGACGTCTACGCCGGGGACGCGGTCGACGCCCTGCGGGCAGCCGCCGAGGCGCTCCAGGTGCCGGTCTTCACCAACGGGATGGGCCGGGGCGCGCTGCCGCCGGAGCACCCGCTCGCCTTCGCCAAGGCCCGTCGCGTGGCGCTGAAGGGCGCCGACGTGGTCGTGGTGGTCGGCACCCCGCTCGACTTCCGGCTCAGCTTCGGCGACTTCGGCGACGCCCAGGTGGTGCACGTCGTCGACGCGCCCAGCCAGCGGGCCGGGCACGTCCAGCCCGCCGCCGCCCCCGCCGGCGACCTCCGGCTCATCCTCACCGCGCTGGCCGACCACCCGGGCGACCGGGCCGAGCACGCCGACTGGATCGCCGAGCTGCGTACCGCCGAGGACGCCGCGAAGGCCCGCGACGCCGAGGAGATGTCCGCCGAGACGGACCCGATCCGGCCCGCCCGGGTCTACGGCGAGCTGCGCAAGGTCCTGGCCCGCGACGCCATCACCATCGGCGACGGCGGCGACTTCGTCTCGTACGCCGGCCGCTACCTGGAGCCCGCGCAGCCCGGCACCTGGCTCGACCCGGGCCCGTACGGCTGCCTCGGCACCGGCATGGGCTACGCGATGGGTGCCCGGGTCAGCCACCCCGACCGGCAGATCTGCGTCCTCATGGGCGACGGCGCGGCCGGCTTCTCGCTGATGGACGTGGAGTCCCTCGCCCGGCAGAAGCTGCCCGTGGTGATCGTGGTGGGCAACAACGGCATCTGGGGGCTGGAGAAGCACCCCATGCGCGCCATGTACGGCTACGACGTCGCCGCCGACCTCCAGCCGGAGCTGCGTTACGACCAGGTCGTGAGCGCCCTCGGCGGAGCCGGCGAGACGGTGGCGAAGGCCGGCGACCTCGGTCCGGCGCTGCGGCGGGCGTTCGACGCCGGCGTGCCGTACCTCGTCAACGTGCTCACCGACCCGGCTGACGCGTACCCCCGCTCGTCGAACCTGGCCTGAGCTCAGCCGCCGCCGTCGCCGGGCAGCCGGCGACGGCGCGGGGTTCAGGCGCTGGGCGTGGACCCCTCGGGGCGGTCCTCCTCGCGCGGCGGCTCGCCGTCGCGCCGGCGCATCTCGTCCTCGCGGCGGCGCAGGTCCTCCTCCCAGCGGCGGAACAGCTCCCCGTCCTCCCGCCGGGAGCGTTCGCCGAGCGAGCGGAGGAACTCGGGGTCGTCGTCGGGGGCGACCGGGCGGGGCCGCTCCCGGGGCGGCAGGATCCGCCCCTTCGGAGTTGCGCCGCCGACGGGTCGCCCGGGGACGCGCTCGCGCCCGGCGGCGAACCAGGCGAGGGACCCGAGCAGCGGGAAGAACAGGATGATCAGCACCCAGACGATCCGGGGCAGGGCTTTGATCTCGCCCTCCTCGGCGGAGAGGCAGCTGATCAGGGCGCAGACGGCGAGGACGATCTGCACCACGAAGAGGAGGACGTAGAGCCGGGCCATGGGTCAATGATGGCCTACCGGCTCCCGTCAACCCAGTCCGCGCGCCGCCAGCAGGGTGCCGAGCAGCGCGAACCCGACGGTGGCCAGGGCGACCAGGGGCAACGCGCGTCCGTATCCGGGGGCCGGGCCGGTGCCGGTGGCCCGCCGCCAGCAGACCGTCAGCGCCGCGCCCCAGCCCAGCACGGCGGCCCCGGCGACCGACGCGCCCAGCGTCACGTCCTGCCTCCCGCCGCCGGGCGGGCCGGTGAGCGCGAGTCGCACGGTCAGCACCATGATCACGGTGAGCGCCAGCGCCGTACGCCGCCAGGCCAGCCGGGTCCGCTCGGGTTGCAGCCCGGGGTCGCGCGTCGATCCGTCCGGCGCCGGCGGCACCGTCCGGTGGCGGCGCGGGCCACGCCGGCTCACGGGCCGCCGATCGCCCGGACCAGCACCGCCGCGACCAGCAACAGCGCGCCGAGACCGACGGCGAGGGCGAGCACCGCCGGGAAGCGGGACGCGGGCAGTTCCTCGCCGAGCCGGATGGCCCGTTCCGTACGCGCCCAGTGGTCGACCGCCCGGACGGCGACCGTGCCACCGAGCAGCAGCAGCGCGACGGCGATCACCTCGCGCAGGTGTGCCAGCGGCAGCGGCGGCAGGAACTGCGCGGCGGCCAGCCCACCCGCGACCAGCGCCAGCCCCGTACGCAGCCAGGCCAGGAAGGTCCGTTCGTTGGCCAGCGAGAAGCGGTAGTCGGGGGTGCTGCCGACCGCACGCAGCTCGCGCGGGTCGAACCATCGTCTGATCGCCTGCCACACGCCGCCGATTATCCGCTTCCCCTCGGTCGTAGCCTCGGGTGATGACCGATCTTGACGCCCGTACCCTCCGGGACGCCTACGACGCCCAGATCCGCCCCGAGATCCCGGACCCGTTGCCGGCCGGGGTCACCGTGCAGCGCGACGGCCCGCTCGTGCGCGTCCTCGGCCTCGACAGGCGTGGCTTCCTCACCTACCGCACCCTGGACGGGCTCGCCGGCGCCGAGCTGGACGCGTTGATCGCCCGGCAGGTGGAGATCTTCCGCCGCCGTGGCGAGGCGGTGGAGTGGAAGCTCAACGGCCACGACCAGCCGGCCGACCTGCCCGACCGGCTGCGCGCCGCCGGGTTCGTCGCGGAGGACGAGGAAACCGTCGTGGTCGGTCCGGTCGCGGCGCTGGCCGCCGCCGTCCCCGTGCTGCCCGAGGGGGTACGCCTGCGCGAGGTCAGTGCCCGGGAGGACCTGGAGCGGATCGCCGCGATGGAGGAGGCGGTCTGGCACGACGACCGTGGCCACCTGGCGACCGCCCTGGCGAAGGAGATCGAGGCCGACCCGCAGTCGATCACCGTGGTGGTGGCCGAGGCCGGTGACGAGGTGGTGAGCGCGGGCTGGGTGCGCTACCAGGCCAACACCGGCTTCGCCACCCTCTGGGGCGGCTCGACCCTGCCCGGGTGGCGGCGGCGGGGCGTCTACCGGGCGCTCGTCGCGTACCGGGCGCGCCTGGCCGAGCAGCGCGGCAGGACGTTGCTCCAGGTGGACTGCTCGCCGGACAGCCGGCCGATCCTGGAGCGGCTGGGGCTCGTAGCGGTCACCACCGTCACCGCCTACGTCTACACTCCGTGATCATGGAGCAGCGGTTGACGGCCGAGGAGCGGCTGACCCTCAAGACGGGCGCGTTCGGGGCGGTGTTCCTGGTCGCCAACGCGGACCCGGGGATGCTGGCCCTGTTCCGGGAGAGCTTCGCCGCCTCCGGGGCGATGGCCGACAGCAGCGGGGTGGTGAAGGAGGCGCTGACCAGCGGTCCGCTGCCGCAACTGCCCCGGGACTCGGCGCGGGAGATCGAGTCGGTGGTGCTGCCGGCGCTGGGTCGCTCCGTGCGCATCCTGCGCGAGAAGTCGCCGCAGGACGTGGCGGGCTACCGCGAGGTGGTGCTCTCCGCGGCCGAACGGGTGGCGCAGGCGCACCGGGGGGTGGCCCCGGCCGAGGCGGCGGTCATCGCGCGGATCCGGAACGCGCTCGATCAGCCGGCGTGAGCCGCCCCGGCGACCAGAGCGCCCGGACAGCGGCCCGTACGCACCGGTCGCGCAGCCGGCCGCAGGCGCACCGGTAGGCGTCGGGTCGCGTCCGCCGACACAGGTGCCGCGGTACGTCGGGATGATGGCCGCTGGCCTTTTCTGACATTTCGTGACACCTCCCGATTCGCCAGATTACCCGCCCGCAGGGCCTTCGGTGAGCTGTGTCACCCTGAGGTCGCCGGAGCGGAATGCTACTGGCAGGTAACATTGCGCCGTGGGCAACTGCACAGCACCGCGCGGTTGACCGGCGTCAGCGGACGCGCGAGGCTGCGCCCCAGACCGGGCGAGCGATCGCAACACCAACAGGAGGGTCGTCGAAGCGCGATGAACATCGTCGTACTCGTCAAGCAGGTGCCCGATTCGGGCGCGGACCGCAACCTGCGCACTGACGACAACACCGTCGACCGCGGTTCGGCGAACAACGTCATCAACGAGATGGACGAGTACGCCATCGAGGAGGCGTTGAAGATCAAGGAGGCGCACGGGGGCGAGGTGACCGTCCTGACCATGGGTCCGGACCGGGCGACCGAGTCGATCCGCAAGGCGCTCTCCATGGGGCCGGACAAGGCCGTGCACGTCGTGGACGACGCCCTGCACGGCTCCTGCGCCGTCGCCACCTCGAAGGTGCTCGCCGCCGCGCTCGGTCAGCTCAACGCCGACCTGGTGCTGTGCGGCAGCGAGTCGACCGACGGCCGGGTCCAGGTCATGCCGCACATGATCGCCGAGCGGCTGGGCATCGCGGCGCTGACCGGCGCCCGCAAGCTCACCGTCGACGGCTCCAGCCTGACCGTCGAGCGGCAGACCGAGGAGGGCTACGAGGTGGTCACCGCCACCACCCCCGCCGTGGTCTCCGTCTGGGACACCATCAACGAGCCGCGCTACCCGTCCTTCAAGGGCATCATGGCCGCCAAGAAGAAGCCGGTGCAGACGCTCTCCCTGGGTGACCTCGGGGTCGCCCCGGCCGAGGTGGGCTTCGAGGGCGCGACCAGCGCCGTGCTGGAGCACACCAAGCGCCCGCCGCGCTCCGGCGGCGCGAAGATCACCGACGAGGGCGACGGCGGCGTCAAGCTGGTCGAGTTCCTCGCCACCGAGAAGTTCGTGTGAGAGGTCTGGACATGTCTGAGGTTCTCGTCGTCGTCGAAGCCACCCGGGAATTCGGCGTCAAGAAGGTCACCCTGGAGATGCTCACCCTCGCCCGCGAGCTGGGCACCCCGAGCGCGGTCGTGCTCGGCGGCCCCGGCGCCGCCGAGGCGCTGAGCGCCAAGCTGGGCGAGTACGGCGCGGAGAAGATCTACGCGGCCGAGAGTGAGGAGATCGACGGCTACCTGGTGGCCCCCAAGGCGACCGTGGTGGCCGAGCTGGTCTCCCGTACGCAGCCGTCCGCCGTGCTGCTGGCGTCGTCCCAGGAGGGCAAGGAGATCGCCGCCCGGCTGGCCGTCAAGCTGGACAACGGCATCCTGACCGACGTGGTCGGCCTGGCCGCCGACGGCACCGCCACCCAGGTGGCCTTCGCCGGCTCCACGATCGTCAAGTCCAAGGTCACCCGCGGCCTGCCGCTGGTCACCGTCCGGCCGAACTCGGTCAACCCGACCCCGGCGGCGGCCACCCCGGCCGTCGAGCAGCTCACCGTCGCGGTCACCGACACCGACAAGCTGGCCAGGGTCGTCGACCGGGTCGCCGAGCAGAAGGGCTCGCGCCCTGAGCTCACCGAGGCGGGCATCGTCGTCTCCGGTGGTCGCGGCGTCGGCAACGCCGACAACTTCAAGCTGGTCGAGGAGCTGGCCGACCTGCTCGGCGGCGCCGTCGGCGCGTCCCGTGCGGCCGTCGACTCCGGCTACTACCCGCACCAGTTCCAGGTGGGGCAGACCGGCAAGACGGTCTCCCCGCAGCTCTACGTCGCCCTCGGCATCTCCGGCGCCATCCAGCACCGGGCCGGCATGCAGACCTCGAAGACCATCGTCGCGGTGAACAAGGACGGCGAGGCGCCGATCTTCGAGCTGGCCGACTTCGGCGTGGTGGGCGACCTGTTCAAGATCGTCCCGCAGGCCGCGGACGAGATCCGCAAGCGCAAGTGAGCTGACGTCCGACCGCGCGAGGGCCGGCAACCGCGACGCGGTTGCCGGCCCTCGCCGTTGCCGGGGCCGCGCCCGAACGGCTCGCGCGCCCCGGGTCGGCCTGCGACGATGGAGACGATCTCCGGGGGCACCCGCGCCCGGCCGTCCCCGGGCGGAACAGGAGTGTGCCGATGCCGGCCAGGACGTCCGACGGCGATCACCACGCGCTCGCCGCGCACGAGGTCGTGCTGCTGCTCGGGACCGACACCGAGCACGGGCTGACCGAGGAGGAGGCGGCGGCCCGGCTCCAGCGGTACGGACCCAACGTGCTGCCCAGCGCCGCCGGGGGCGGAGCCCTGCGCCGCCTGCTGCGCCAGTTCCACAACCCGCTGATCTACGTGCTGGTCGCCGCCGGCGTGGTCACCCTGCTGCTCGCCGAGTACGTCGACTCGGCGGTGATCTTCGGGGTGGTGCTCGTCAACGCCGTCGTCGGCTTCCTGCAGGAGTCCCGTGCGGAGGCGGCCCTCGACGCGCTGCGGGCGATGGTGCGTACGCAGGCCCGCGTGCTGCGCGCCGGCCGGCAGCGCCAGGTGTCGTCGGACGACGTGGTCCCCGGGGACGTGGTGCTGCTGGAGGCGGGCGAGAAGGTGCCCGCCGACCTGCGGCTGGTGCGCGCCGCCGAGCTGCGGGCCGACGAGTCGGCGCTGACCGGCGAGTCGCTGCCCGTACGCAAGGACGAGCTGGTCGTGCCGGCCGAGACGCCGGTGGCCGACCGCCGCAACCTGCTCTACTCGGGCACCCTGCTGACCGGCGGCACGGCGGCCGGCGTCGCGGTGGCCACCGGGGCGGAGACGGAGCTGGGCCGGATCCACCGCCTGGTCGGCGGCGCGCAGGTGCTGGACACCCCGCTGACGGTGAAGCTCGCCCGGTTCAGCCGGCTGCTCACCGTCGCGATCCTGTTCCTCGCCGCGGTGACCTTCGGCATCGGCGTACTGCGCGGGCAGGACGCGGGGGAGACGTTCACCGCCGCCGTGGCGCTCGCCGTGGGCGCGATCCCGGAGGGGCTGCCCGCCGCCGTGACGATCACCCTGGCGATCGGCGTCTCGCGGATGGCCCGCCGCCGCGCGGTGATCCGGCGGCTGCCGGCGGTGGAGACGCTGGGCAGCACCACGGTGATCTGCACCGACAAGACCGGCACCCTGACCGAGAACCAGATGACGGTGCAGGTGCTCTGGACCCCGCAGGGGCGCTACGACGTGGACGGCACCGGCTACACGCCGACCGGCGGGATCCGGGACTCCGCCGGCGGCCCGGCCCCGACCGGGCAGGGCCCGCTGCGCTGGTCGCTGCTGGCCGGCGTGGCGTGCAACGACGCCCGCCTGGACGAGCAGGACGGCCGCTGGGTCGTGCTGGGCGACCCCACGGAGGGGGCGATGCTGGTGGCGGGCGCCAAGGTGGGGCTGCACGCGCACGAGGTCGCCGCCGAGCTGCCCCGGGTCGCCGCCGTGCCGTTCACCTCGGAGCGGCAGTTCATGGCGACCCTGCACGAGCGTCCCGGCGGCGACCGGGTGGTGCTCGTCAAGGGGGCGGTGGAGCGGGTGGTCGAGTGGTGCGGGTCGACCCTGCGCCCCGACGGCTCGACGGGGCCGCTCGACGCCCCGGCCGTGCTGGCCGCCGCCCACGAGTTGGCCGCCGAGGGGCTGCGGGTGCTCGCCACCGCGATGCGGCCGCTCGGCCCGACCGACGGGCTCGTGGAGGAGGAGTTGGCCGGCGACCTGGTCCTCACCGGCCTGCACGCGATGCTCGACCCGCCCCGGGCCGCCGCGGCGGCGGCCGTCACCTCCTGCCACCGCGCGGGGATCGACGTGAAGATGATCACCGGTGACCACCTGGCCACCGCCAGCGCCATCGCGCGCCGGATCGGGCTGCTGCGGACCGAGCCCGGTCCCGGTGACGTGCTGACCGGCACCGACCTCGCGGCGCTGCCCGCCGGGGAACTGCCCGCGGCCGTACGGCAGGCGTCGGTGTTCGCCCGGGTCTCCCCCGAGCAGAAGCTGCGGCTGGTGGAGGCGTTGCAGGCCGACGGCCAGGTCGTCGCCATGACCGGCGACGGGGTCAACGACGCCCCCGCGCTGCGCCAGGCCAACATCGGGGTGGCCATGGGCCGCAGCGGCACCGAGGTCGCCAAGGAGGCCGCCGACGTCGTGCTCACCGACGACGACTTCGCCACCATCGAGGCGGCGGTGTCGGAGGGGCGCGGCGTCTTCGCCAACCTGACCAAGTTCATCACCTGGACGCTGCCCACCAACGCGGCGGAGGGGCTGGTCATCCTCGTCGCGATCGTGCTCGGCTCGGCGCTGCCGATCCTGCCGAGCCAGATCCTCTGGATCAACATGACCACGGCGGTGTTCCTCGGCCTGACGCTCGCCTTCGAGCCGAAGGAACCCGGGATCATGGACCGGCCGCCCCGCGATCCCGGTCAGCCCCTGCTGACCGTCGCGCTGGTGGTCCGGGTGCTGCTGGTCTCCGCGCTGCTGGTGGTGGGCGCCTGGTGGCTGTTCGAGTGGGAACGCTCCGGCGGGGCCGACCTGGCGCAGGCGCGCACCGCCGCGGTGAACCTCTTCGTCACCGTGATGGCGTTCTACCTGTTCAGCTGCCGCTCCCTGACCCGCTCGCCGTGGCGCCTGGGCCTGTTCAGCAACCGCTGGCTGATAGTCGGGGTGCTCGTGCAGGCCCTCGGCCAGCTCGCCCTGACCTACCTGCCGGTGATGAACGACCTGTTCCGCACGGCGCCCATCGACGGGCAGGCGTGGCTGCGGATCCTGGGCATCGCCGTCGTGGTCTCCGCCATCGTGGCGCTCGACAAGCGGTTCGGCCGGTTCGGCCGCCGCCTCGGCTGACCTGCCCCTCCGACCGGCCGACCGGCCGGCCGGCGCCTCGGCCGAGCTGCGGAGGCGACGACCGGGGCCGGCGATGGGAGCTGATCGGCGGGCCGGGGAGCTGAGCCGGCCCGCCGATCAGCCCGTCAGGGTGCCCCTCAACAGGCTCTTGCCGGAGTGGGCGGTGTTGTTGTCGTACGCCTCGGCGGAGACGTCGACAACCGAGTATGCCTCAAGGTCCACGTTCGGCGGCAACGGCAGCAGCTCGTCCGTGGCGTCGCCGAGCACACCGACCGAGAACATCTGCATGTTCCGCGGGTTGATGAGCCACACCTCGTAGTACCCCGGGACGTCCGGGAGATTCGCCAGATGCAGGTGCAATCGGCCGTTGTCGAACACCCGGGCCTCGCCGTTGGCGTCCGGCGGCGTCGCGCCGTACGCCTTCAGAGGGGCGCTGGCCAGCACCACCCGCGGCGGGGCGGGCTCCGGCGTCGGCCCGGTCCCGTCGAGCACGACGAGGGTGCCGACGACGCCGACCACGGCGGCGGCCGCCGCGGTCGCGGCGGTCGCGGCCCAACGCGACCAGCGCCCGCGACGGCGCGACGGCGCGAGGAGCACCCCGCCCGCGCCATCGCCCGGCCGGTCGCCGGACGGGCGCTCGTCGGACCGCTCGGCACGCGGCCCGGGCAGTGCCGGGAGGGTCTCCGCCGCGCGGATCTCCGCGACGATGTCCTGCCAGACGTGCTCCGGTGGGTCGGGCAGATCGTGCAGGCCCTGGGTGCCGGCGCCCAGGCCGGCCACGTGCTGGAGGGTGTCCATCTCGGTCCGGCAGTGCGCGCAGGCGCCGAGGTGGGTGCTCTCCGTGGTGTCCGCCTCGCTCTCACCGAGCGCCAGGAAGACCAGCCGGTCGTGGTCCAGATGTGACACCGTCCACCTCCCATCTGCGTTTCAAGCTCGCCATGCCGCGCCGGATGTGGCTCTTGACCGTGCCCAGCGGCACCCCGGTCACCGTCGCTATCTGCTGGTGGGTCAGGTCGTCGAAGAACGCCAACTCCAGCATGCGCCGCTGGTCGTCGGGCAACCGGGCCAGCTCGTCGGCGACCACCAGCCGGTCGACCACCGTGTCCGGGTCGGGGCCCGTGCGCGCCGTCTCCGGCAGCTGCCGGACCGTCTCGACCACCCGGGTCTCCCGCGCGGAGGCCCGCAGCCGGTCGATCACCTTGCGCCGGCCGATGCCGAGCAGCCAGCCGACCAGCGAGCCCTTCTCCGGGTCGAAGGTGTCCCGCCCCAACCAGGCGGCGACGAAGGTGGTCTGGGTCACGTCCTCCGCGTCGCTGCGGTTGGCCAACGTGCTGGTCGCCAGGTGCAGGACCACCCGGCCGTACCGGTCGTACGCCTCCCGCAACGCCTGCTCGTCGCCCGCGCGGAAGCGCGCGGCGAGGTCGTCCTCGGGTGGGTACGGCTCCTGCCGTGCCGCTGTCACAGGGCGGCTCGCCTTCCAGGGGGCATGCCCGACTGTAACTCCCACAGCCATCGCCCCACCTTTCCGGTCGGTCTGGTCTCAGCAGCTCTTCGCTCCGCGGGCGCCGGACGGATGCGGATCCGGCGGACGAAAAGAAGTTGTTCCCGGCCGCATCCGGCGGCGGTGGGCGGGGCGTAACTCGTTCTGCACACCAGGCCTGACGAATCAGCACCAAATACCAGGAGGCAGACATGGAGCTCTCGTACTTCCGTCGGGTCGCGGCGGGCGGCGCGGTCGCCGCGCTGACGTTCGCCGGAGCCGGTGCCCTCACCGCCACCCCCGCGTACGCCGCCTCGTCCAAGGTCTCCGTCGTGCACGGCATCCCGGACACCCCGGTCGACGTGTACGTCAACGGCGAGAAGACGCTGGACAACTTCAAGCCCGGCGACGTGGCCGGCCCGCTGGACCTGGCGGAGGGCGCGTACGACATCGCCCTCACCAAGCCCGGCGAGCCGGTGGCCCAGGCCATCCTCACCGTCGACGACGCCGAGGTGCCGGGCGGGGCGAACATCAGCATCGCCGCCCACCTCGACGCCGCCGGCAAGCCGAAGATCACGCCGTTCGTCAACGACACCGGCAAGGTCGCCGCCGGCAAGGCCCGGCTGATCGTCCGGCACACCGCGGCCGCCCCGGCGGTGGACGTGCGCGCCGGCGGCACCCCGGTCTTCGAGGGCCTCACCAACCCGAACGAGGCCAAGGGCGACGTCGACGCGGGCACCGTCAAGGCCGACGTGGTGCTCGCCGGCACCGACACGGTGGCGATCGGGCCGGCGGACCTCGACCTCAAGGAGGGCACCGCGACGATCGTGTACGCCATCGGCTCGGCCGAGGCGAAGAACCTCGGCGTCGTGGCGCAGACCATCACGGGCCTGCACTCGGCCCCGGCCGGGGTGCCCAGTGGCGACGGCGGTCGGGCCGGCACCGGCGTGGACACCTGGTGGTACGTGCTGACCGGCGCCGGCGCGCTGCTCCTCGTCGGCGGCGGGGCGCGGGTGGCCACCGCCCGGACCGGTCGCAGGTGACGGTGCGTCATCGCGGGGCGCTGGCGGCCGTGGCCGCCGGCGTCGCCGCGCTCACCGTCGCGACCGTGGTCGCCTGCGGTTCCCAGCCGGCCGAGGACGTCGGCGCGGCGGAGGCGGCCGACCTGGCCAGCACCGTCCCGAGCACGCCGGCCGCCGGCCCGTCGGTGTCCGTGGCCCGGGGCGACCTGCCCGGCGGTACGCGGACCGTCCCGCCCGTACGGCTGGTCATCCCGGCGATCGGGGTCAGGGCCACGGTCGACGCGGTCGGCATCAACGGCGCCACCGGCGAGTTCGAGGTGCCGCCCAGCGTGGACCGGATCGGCTGGTACCGCCACGGCCCCGGGCTGGAGGCGAAGGCCGGTTCGGTGGTCGTCGCCGGGCACGTGGACAGCGCCACCCAGGGCGAGGGGGCCTTCTTCCGGCTCCGGGAACTCGACCGCGGCGACACCCTCACCGCCACCGGCGTCGACGGCGTCGGCAAGGAGTACCGGGTGATCGCCCGGGAGGAGTACCGCAAGACCAAGATCCCCCTGGACCGGTACTTCGCCCGGGACGGCAAGCCCCGGCTGACCCTGATCACCTGCGGCGGACCGTTCGACGCGCAGGCACGCCGGTACCGCGACAACATCGTGGTCACCGCCGTGCCGGCCTGACCGGATCCCCGGTTCGTCGCGGGCTCGCGGCCGGGGCGGGGAGCGCGACACCTCCCGCCCCGGCCGCGCACGGCGTACTCCGGGCTCCGCAGGGTCCGGCACCGGTCGTAGGCTGAACGGTGATGGTTTACCTGGATCACGCGGCGACCACCCCGATGCTCGACGAGGCACTCGAGGCGTACGTCGCCACCGCCCGCGAGGTCGGCAACGCGTCGTCACTGCACGCGGCGGGCCGCCGTGCCCGGCGGCGGGTGGAGGAGTCGCGGGAACGGGTGGCCGCCGCGCTGGGCGCGCGGCCCTCCGAGGTCGTCTTCACCGGCGGCGGGACCGAGAGCGACAACCTCGCGGTGAAGGGCATCTTCTGGGCCCGCCGGTCGGCCGACCCGCGGCGGGACCGGGTGGTCTCCAGCGCCGTCGAGCACCACGCGGTGCTCGACGTGGTGGACTGGCTCGTCGACCACGAGGGGGCCGGCGTGGGCTGGCTCTCCGTCGACGCCGCCGGCCGGCTCGGCCCCGACGAGCTGCGCGCCGAGCTGGCCGCGCACGGCGACCGGGTCGCGGTGGTGACGGCGATGTGGGCCAACAACGAGGTCGGCACCGTGCAGCCGGTCGCCGAGCTGGCCGCCGTCGCCGCCGAGCACGGGGTGCCGTTCCACACCGACGCGATCCAGGCGGTCGGGCAGGTGCCGGTGGACTTCGCCGCCGCCGGGGTCGCCGCGCTGACCGTCACCGGGCACAAGCTCGGCGGGCCGACCGGCGTCGGGGCCCTGCTGCTCGCCCGCGACGTGTCGGCCACCCCGCTGCTGCACGGCGGCGGGCAGGAGCGCGACGTGCGCTCCGGCACCCTCGACACCGCCGGCATCGTGGCCTTTGCGGTCGCCGTGGAGGCGGCGGTCAAGGGCCAGCAGGAGTACGCGGCCCGCATCGCCGCGCTCCGCGACGACCTGGTGGAGCGGGTCCGGCACGCGGTGCCCGAGGTCGTCTTCAACGGCGACCCGACCGACCGGCTGCCGGGCAACGCGCACTTCTCCTTCCCGGGCTGCGAGGGCGACGCCCTGCTGCTCCTGCTGGACGCCCAGGACATCGCCTGCTCGACCGGCTCCGCCTGCTCCGCCGGGGTGGCCCAGCCGTCGCACGTGCTGATCGCCATGGGCGCCGACGACGACCGCGCCCGCTCGTCGCTGCGCTTCACCCTCGGTCACACCAGCACCCCCGCCGACGTCGACGCCCTCATCGCCGCCCTCCCGGTCGCCGTCGACCGCGCCCGCCGCGCCGCCGCCCTCCGCACCCCCCGCTGACCCCACCTCCCCCCACTCCTCCTGCGGCGATCATGCAGTTGTGGTGCCCGAAGCGTGGCTTTCCGCGGCATTCCTCCACCGCCACAACTGCATGATCGGCAGGAGGACGGGGTGGGAGGGCGGAGGGAGGGGGGGAAGGGCGGGGGGGTGGGGGAAGTCG
>NZ_JBAKHL010000055.1:0-44517 GCF_036902715.1 Micromonospora sp. CPCC 205546 | reverse complement strand
CGGCCGCCCCGGCTGCCGGGGCGGCGCCGTGCCCGCCGTGCCCGGCCGCCGCGCCGCCGGGGGCCGGAGGCAGCAGGGCGAGCACCGGCGCCCGCCGGGCCCCGGTCGGCCCCGCCCAGCGCACCACCGTGCCGTCGGCGTACGTGCGCACCACCTCGAAGGTGAGCCGGTCGGCCTGCGGCAGCGGCCCCATGGACAGGGTGAGCCGGGCCGGGCCGGGGGTCGTGCCGGGCATCCGGACCCAGGTCACCGCGCTGGTGACCTGATCGACCCGGGACGAGTGGATGCCGGCCAGCGGCTGGTCGAGCGTGCGGGAGGTGATCCGCGGCGCCCAGCCGGGCACCGACATCGGGTAGACCTCGGCGATCGGGGCGTCGGCCGGCAGCCGGATCTCGATCCGTTCGGCGCGGGCGCCCGGCAACTCGTCGGGAACCACGAACTCCAGCTTCACCGAACCGCCCTGCCGCGCCCGCGTCGGGTTGGTCGTCACGTCGGCCGCGTACGCCGGGGCGGGCCAGGCCAGCACCCCGGCCGCCATCAGGACGGCCACCATCGCGGCCCGGCGCCGGGGCCGCACACCGTGCATCGTCGCCATCGTCGGTCCCATCCGTCTCCACGGGGGCCGGCACCGGTTCCGGCCACACCGGGTAGTTCGGATGCGGGGTCGGAAAGGTTCAACGCACGGCTCAGGACGCCGGCCGGGCCCGACGCGGTCGGCCACTCCCGGATGCCGGCGGGACGGCGCCCGTCCCACGGACCCCGGGGGCGGTGGCGTCGGCGACCGCGTCGGCGGGGGCGACCGATAGCATCGCAGGAGCCGAACGTTCGGCGTCATCCGTGCCGTCTGCTGGAGGAGTCACCGTGTCCGCACCCCGTACCCCCGCCGTGGCCGACCCCGTCGTCGTCGCCGCCGGGACCACGGCGGCCGACGCGGTGGCCGCGGCCGGTCTGCCCGCGTCCGGCCCGAAGGCGATCGTGGTGGTCCGCGACCCGCAGGGCCAGCTGCGCGACCTGGACTGGGCCCCGCAGGCCGACACCGAGGTCGAGCCGGTCAGCCTCGACTCGCCGGACGGGCTCGACGTGCTGCGGCACTCCTGCGCGCACGTGCTCGCCCAGGCCGTGCAGGACGTCTTCCCGGAGGCCAAGCTCGGCATCGGCCCGCCCATCGAGAACGGCTTCTACTACGACTTCGCGGTCGACAAGCCGTTCCAGCCGGACGATCTCGCCAAGCTCGAGAAGCGGATGCAGGAGATCGTCAAGTCCGGCCAGCGGTTCCGCCGCCGGCGCTTCGGCAGCCTGGACGAGGCGAAGGCCGAGCTGGCCGCCGAGCCGTTCAAGCTGGAGCTGATCGACGTCAAGGGTGAGGGGCTGGACACCTCCGAGGTGATGGAGGTGGGCGGCGGCGAACTGACCATCTACGACAACCTCGCCGCCAACGAGGACAAGGTCTGCTGGTCGGACCTGTGCCGGGGCCCGCACCTGCCGAACACCCGGCTCATCGGCGCGTTCAGGCTGATGCGCTCGGCCGCCGCGTACTGGCGCGGGTCGGAGAAGAACCCGCAGCTCCAGCGGGTCTACGGGACCGCCTGGCCGACCCGCGACGAGCTGAAGGCGTACCTGAAGCTGCTGGAGGAGGCCGCCCGGCGCGACCACCGCAAGCTCGGCGCGGACCTGGACCTGTTCAGCTTCCCCGACGAGATCGGCTCCGGCCTGGCGGTCTTCCACCCCAAGGGCGGCATCATCCGCCGGGAGCTGGAGAACTACTCGCGCCGCCGGCACGAGGAGGCGGGCTACGAGTTCGTCAACACCCCGCACATCACCAAGGCGCAGCTCTTCGAGACCTCCGGGCACCTCCAGTGGTACGCCGACGGCATGTACCCGCCCATGGAGATGGAGGGGGCGAACTACTACCTGAAGCCGATGAACTGCCCCTTCCACAACCTGATCTTCCGGTCCCGGGGACGGTCCTACCGGGAACTGCCGCTGCGGCTGTTCGAGTTCGGCTCGGTCTACCGGTTCGAGAAGTCCGGCGTGGTGCACGGCCTGACCCGGGTACGCGGCATGACCCAGGACGACGCGCACATCTACTGCACGCAGGAGCAGATGGCGGGCGAGCTCAAGTCGCTGCTGTCGTTCGTGCTGGACCTGCTGCGCGACTACGGCCTGGACGACTTCTACCTGGAGCTGTCCACCCGCAACCCGGAGAAGTCGGTCGGCACCGACGAGAACTGGGAGCGGGCCACCGAGGCACTGCGCTCCGCCGCCGAGGAGTCCGGGCTGGACCTGGTGCCCGACCCCGGTGGGGCGGCCTTCTACGGCCCGAAGATCTCCGTGCAGGCCAAGGACGCCATCGGCCGGACCTGGCAGATGTCCACCATCCAGGTCGACTTCAACCTGCCGGAGCGCTTCGGGCTGGAGTTCCAGGCGGCCGACGGCACCCGGCAGCGGCCGGTGATGATCCACCGGGCGCTCTTCGGCTCGATCGAGCGCTTCTTCGGGGTGCTGACCGAGCACTACGCGGGCGCCTTCCCGGCCTGGCTGGCGCCGGTGCAGGTGGTCGGCATCCCGATCCGCGAGGACCACACGGACTACCTGCACGGCTTCGTCGCCGCGCTGCGCGCCGAGGGCGTCCGCGCCCAGGTCGACGCGGGCGACGACCGGATGCAGAAGAAGATCCGCACCGCCCAGCAGCAGAAGATCCCGTTCATGGTGATCGCCGGCGACGACGACGTGGCCGCCGGCACCGTGTCGTTCCGCTACCGGGACGGCTCGCAGCGCAACGGGGTGCCCGTCGCCGACGCCGTGGCCCACGTGCTCGACGTGGTCGGGTCCCGGACCAACGTCGGCCCGTCCGCCGCCTGACGCGCCACGCACCGAAGGCCCCCCGCGGTGCGGGGGGCCTTCGTCGTCAGGTCGTCAGGTGTCAGATCCCGCAGCTCGGCGCGGACCAGCCACCGACCGCCCCGACGTGGGTGTGGTCGTTGTGACCCGGGTAGCCGGGGCCGAGGATGTTGCCGAAGCCGTGGTAGCGGGCCTGCTGGGCGAGCCGGCAGAACGAGGGCGACCCGACCAGGTCGACGCCGTCGCCGTAGAGGTGCCGGCTGTTGGAGGCGCCGCCGACCGCGCTGTTGCACGAGTAGCTGCGGAAGCCGCTGCTGATGTTGATCGACACGCTGCCGAGGGCCTTCCGCATGGCCTGGAGCTTCCACATCGACACCAGCGCGTTGAAGCGGGCGGTGCTCGCGGAGACCGCGCCGCCGGACCAGGTGCTGTTGCACCGGTTCAGCTCGGCGTAGGTGAAGTTGACCGGGGTGCAGTCGTCGTCCTGCAGCGCGTAGAGCGTGCTGAAGGTCTGCGGTCCGGCCGCGCCGTCGGCGCTCAGGCCGTACGCCTGCTGGAAGCGGATCAGGGCGGAGCGGGTGGCCGGGCCGAACGACCCGTCGAGAGAGAGCACCGCGTTGTAGCCGGGGTAGCCGGCGAGCCGGATCTGCAGCTGCCGGACGTCCTCGCCGGTCGCCCCCTGCGTCAGGACGCGTCCCCAGGTGTAGCAGCCGTCGGCCTGTGCCGCGCTGCTCGTCGCCACCACCCCGACGAGGGTGGTGACCGCGGCGAGGGTACAGGCGGCGAAGGCCCGGCCGATCCGGCGGAATGCGGTTCTCACGATGGGCTCCCATCGACAGGGGGTGATGTATGTGGATGGGATTCTTCATTCATGTTCATCAGTTCGTCAAGAACCTTCACCCCCTATCCGTCCCCCTGAACGCGGCCCGGGCCGCAGGGGGCGTCGGGGTCGGGCGCCCGCCGGCGTACGGCGTCCGGGGCGCCCGCCGCCGGGAACGTAGGATCGGTGGCGTGACTGGGGTGGAACGGCACATGGACAGCGGCATGGCCGACGGCCTGGAGCGGCTCTGGACTCCGCACCGGATGACCTACATCTCGGGGGAGGACCGTCCCGAGGGCGGCTACGAGCGGCCCGCCGGCTGCCCGTTCTGCCGGGCCCCGGGGCTGCCGCCGCAGGAGAGCCTGGTGGTGGCCCGGGGCGAGCACGTGTTCGCGGTGCTCAACCTCTATCCCTACAACCCCGGCCACCTGCTGGTCTGCCCCTACCGGCACGTGGCCGACTACACGGAGCTGGACCTGCCCGAGACCACCGAGCTGGCGGCGTTCACCCAGACCGCCATGCGGGTGGTGCGCAAGGTGAGCAACGCGCACGGGTTCAACCTGGGCATGAACCAGGGCGGGGTGGCCGGCGCGGGGATCGCCGCGCACCTGCACCAGCACGTGGTGCCCCGCTGGGGCGGGGACGCCAACTTCATGCCCGTGATCGGGCAGACGAAGGTCCTGCCGCAACTGCTCGCCGACACCCGCGACCTGTTCACCCGGGTCTGGCCGAGCTGACCGTCCCGCCACGTCCGGCCCGGCGGCCGGGGCGTCGTCCGGCCCGCCCGCGCGGGGGCCTCTCCCCGGCGCCGGGGCGGTGGGCGGCTCCACCGTGTCGGGGGCCTGCCCGCCACGTCCGCGACGGTCGACGACGCGGACGGCCGTGTCGTCGGTGAACTTCCCGCCCCGGGGCGGGGCGCGAGGTGACACGATCTGGCGATGGCATTGACGACGCGCACGTTGGGCCGCAGCGGCATCGAGGTCAGCGCCCTCGGCATGGGGTGCTGGGCGATCGGCGGGCCCTGGGCCGAGGGCACCCAGCCGCTGGGCTGGGGCGCCGTCGACGACGACGAGTCGGTCCGCGCGATCCGGCACGCGCTCGACCTCGGGGTGACGCTCTTCGACACCGCCGACACCTACGGGGCCGGGCACGGGGAGCGGGTGCTCGGCCGGGCCCTCGCCGACCGGCGCGACGAGGCGGTGATCGCCACCAAGTGGGGCTACACCTTCGACGAGGCCACCCGCCAGGCGACCGGCGAGGACGCCTCCCCGGCGTACCTGCGGCAGGCCGTCACGCGGTCGCTGCGCCGGCTCGGCACCGACCGGATCGACCTCTACCAACTGCACCTGGCGGACCTGTCGGTGCCTCGGGCCGAGGCGCTCGTGGGCACCCTGGAGGACCTGGTCGCCGAAGGGCTGATCCGGGCGTACGGCTGGAGCACCGACCGCCCCGAGCGGGCCGCCGCGTTCGGCCGGGGCGCCCCGCACGCCACCGCCGTGCAGCACACGCTGTCGGTGCTGCGCGACGCCCCCGAACTGCTCGCTGTCTGCGACAAGTACGACCTGGCCAGCGTCAACCGGGGGCCGCTGGGGATGGGGCTGCTCTCCGGCAAGTACACGGCCGGCTCCACGCTGCCCCGCGACGACGTACGCGGGCTCGCCCCAGGCTGGTTGGAGTGGTTCCGGGGCGGGCGGCCGGCGCCGGAGTGGCTGCGCCGCGTCACGGCCGCACGGGCGGCGTTGACCGCCGACGGGCGCACCCTCGCGCAGGGCGCGCTCGGGTGGCTCTGGGCGCGCAGCGACCGTACGGTCCCGATTCCCGGCTGCCGCACCGTGGCGCAGGTGGCCGAGAACGCCGGCGCCCTGGACCGGGGTCCGTTGCCGGCCGACCAGTTCGCCGAGGTGGAACGCCAACTGGCGGCGCTGCGGTCGGCCGCCCTGCGCGAAGCCGACCGCCCCTACTGGCCGAGCCCGACGCCCCCCACCGCCCGCCCCTGACCCACCCCACCCCACCCCAGGGGGCGAGGAGGGGAGTGTCAGGGGTGGGGGGTGGTGTGCTGGCGGAGTTGGTCGGCCAGGTGGGTGGGCATCGGGTCGTAGCGGAGGAAGTGGCGGCGGAACGTGCCCGTGCCCGACGTCATCGAGCGCAGCTCGACGGCGTAGCGGAGCAGTTCCGTGGCGGGCACCTCGGCGCGGACGACGCTACGTCCCTCGACCTCGGGGTCCGCCTCGGTGCCGAGCACCCGGCCCCGCCGGCCGGACAGATCGCCCAGCACCGCGCCCACCGAGGAGTCGGGCACCCGGATAAGCACCTCGTCGACCGGCTCCAGCAGCGCCGGCTGGCCCTTCCCGGCGGCGTCGCGCAGCGCCAGCGCCCCGGCGGTCTGGAAGGCCGCGTCGGAGGAGTCGACGCTGTGCGCCTTGCCGTCGACGAGGGTCACCCGCAGGTCCACCACCGGGTGGCCGGCGACCAGGCCGCGCTCCATCTGGGCGCGTACGCCCTTCTCGACCGAGGGCACGTAGTGGTGCGGCACCGCCCCGCCGACCACCCGGTCGACGAACTCGAAGCCGGCGCCGGGCGGCAGCGGCTCGACCTCGATGTCGCAGACGGCGTACTGGCCGTGGCCGCCGGACTGCTTGACGTGCCGGCCGTGCCCCCTGGCCGGCACGGTCAGCGTCTCGCGCAGCGCGATCCTGACCGGCTCGGTGTCCAGCTGCGCCCCGCCGGCGCGCAGGCGCTCCAGCACCACGTCGGCGTGCGCCTCGCCCAGGCACCAGAGCACCAGCTGGTGGGTCTCCGGGTTGCGCTCCAGCCGCAGGGTCGGGTCGGCGGCGACCAGGCGGGTCAGGTTGCGCGCGAGGGCGTCCTCGTCGGCGCGGCTGTGGGCCACGACGGCCACCGGCAGCAGCGGCTCGGGCATCTCCCAGGGGGCGATCAGCAGCGGGTCGTCCTTGGCGGAGATGGTGTCGCCGGTCTCGGCGCTGGCCGACTTGGTGAGCGCGCAGATGTCGCCGGCCACGCAGGCGTCCACCTCGCGCAGGCTCGCGCCCAGCGGCGTGTAGATGTGGCCGACCCGCTCGTCGGCGTCGTGGTCGGGGTGGCCCCGCTCGGCCATTCCGTGCCCGCAGATGTGCACGGTCTGCTCGGGTCGCAGCGTGCCGGAGAAGACCCGCACCAGGGAGACCCGGCCGACGTGCCGGTCGACGGTCGTCTTGACCACCTCGGCGACCAGCGGGCCGGCCGGGTCGCAGGTCAGCGGCGGTCGTGGTGAGCCGTCCACCCCGGCGACGGCGGGCAGCTCGTGCTCCAGCGGCGAGGGGAAACCGGCGGTGAGCACCTCCAGTAGCGCGTCCAGGCCCACACCGGTCGCGGCGCAGACCGGCACCACCGGGTAGAAGTGGCCGCGGGCGACCGCCTTCTCCAGGTCGTCGACGAGGACGTCGGTGCCGATCTCCTCGCCGGAGAGGTAGCGGTCCATCAGGGACTCGTCCTCGCTCTCGGCGATGATCCCCTCGATCAGCTCGTCGCGGGACTCGACGATGGCGGGCAGGTGCTGGGGGTCCGGTTCGCGCACCTCCGCCGGCAGGCCGGCGGTGTAGTCGAACACCCGGCGGGTGATCAGGCTGAGCAGGCCGACGGTGGAGACCCCGTCGTCGCCGAGCATCGGCAGATAGAGCGGGAGCACGTTGTCGCCGAAGACCCGCTGGCACAACGCCACGGCCTCGTCGAAGTCGGCGCGCGGGTGGTCCAGCCGGGCGACGGCCACGGCCCGGGGCATGTCGACCGCCGCGCACTCCTCCCAGAGGGCGGCGGTGGCCGCGTCCATCCCGTCGACGGCGGAGACCACGAACAGCGCCGCGTCGGCGGCCCGCAGCCCGGCCCGCAGCTCGCCCACGAAGTCGGCGTAGCCGGGGGTGTCGAGCAGGTTGACCTTGATCCCGTCGTGCAGCAGCGGGGCGCAGGCCAGGCTGACCGAGCGCTGCTGACGTACGGCTGCCGGGTCGTGGTCGCAGACGGTGGTGCCGGCGGCGACGTCACCGGCCCGGGCGATGGTGCCGCTCGCGGCGAGCAGGGCCTCGACCAGCGTCGTCTTGCCCGCTCCCGAGTGCCCGACGAGCACCACGTTGCGGATCATGCCGGGCTCGGTCACCACCGGCGCGCCGCCGGCGGCCCCCCTGTCCTGACTCCTCTGCGCCATGGGGCGCACCTCCCTCAGCCGTGGTTGGTGGCGACCGCCGCGCGCGACGGGGAAGCGGCCCGGTCGGGTTCCGCGGCGACATCCTCCGGTGCCGTGCCGGATCGCGGGTAATCAACGGGCGGGTGGGTGAGCTGGCTCACGTCCCTGCTCGATCTCACACCCGATCCCGGACCGACACAAGACTCCGCCCCGCGGGTCGTCTGACCGGCCGTACCGCCGCCGCTACGCGGACCGTTATCGTGGGACCGCCATGGCGAAGATCTTCCAAGTGTCGGCCCGCGCGGGGATGACCCGTGTCGTCGAGCCGGTCGCACGCCGCCTGCTACGAGCGGGCGTAACTCCCAACGCGGTCACCGTGGCGGGCACCCTCGGGGTGCTCGTCGGCGCGCTCGGCTTCGGTGCCCGTGGTCATCTGGTCGCCGGGGCCCTGATAGTCACCTTCTTCGCGCTCACCGACCTGCTCGACGGGACGATGGCCCGGATGAGCGGGGGCTCCACGAAGTTCGGGGCGTTCCTCGACTCGAGCATGGACCGCGTCGCCGACAGCGCGGTCTTCGGCGCGGTGGCCTACTGGCTGGCGACCCAGCACCAGTATTCCGGCGTCGCCGCCGCGCTGCTCTGCCTGGCCGCGGGCGGGCTGGTCTCCTACGTCAAGGCCCGCGCCGAGGGGCTCGGCATGACCTGCAACGTGGGCATCGCCGAGCGCACCGAGCGGCTGCTCATCGTCGGCGTCGGCGGGCTGCTCACCGGCGTCGGCGTCGACCCCGCCCTGGAGATCGCGCTGTGGCTGCTCGCCGCCGTGTCGATCTTCACCGTCGGGCAGCGGATGGCGCACGTCTACCGCCAGGCCCAGCGGGTGCACACCCCGGGCGGACAGGGGTGAGCGCGACACCCGCCGGTCGGCCGGGGCCGGAGGGCCGGCGCCGGTGAACCTCACCGAGCTCGGCTACGTCGCCGGGTGGCGCGTGATCCGCGCGCTGCCCCGGCCCGTCACGGCCGCGGCGTTCCGGGCGGGCGCCGACCGCGCCCACCGTCGCGGCGGCGCGGGTACGGCCCGACTGCGCGCGAACCTGCGCCGGGTGGTGGGACCCGACCTGCCGGAGGCCGAGCTCGACGAGTTGGTCCGCCGTGGCCTGCGCTCGTACGCCCGGTACTGGCTGGAGGCGTTCCGGCTGCCCGCGCTCAGCCGGGCGCAGATCCTGGCCGGCTTCCGGCTCGACGGCCAGGAGAAGCTCGCCGCCGACGTGGCGGCCGGGCGGGGCGCCGTGGTGGCGCTGCCGCACGCCGGCAACTGGGACGCAGCCGGCGCCTGGGTCGCGGCGACCGGCTGGCCGATGACCACGGTGGCGGAGCGGCTCAAGCCCGAGGGCGTCTACCAGCGGTTCCTCGCCTTCCGCCGGAGCCTGGGCATGGAGATCCTGCCCACCCACGGCGGCGAGCGCAACGCGTTCGACGTGTTGGTCGACCGGATCCGGGCCGGCACGGTGGTGCCCCTGCTGGCCGACCGTGACCTCTCCGCGCGGGGCGTGGAGGTCATGTTCTTCGGCCACCGCACCCGGATGCCCCCCGGCCCGGCCCTGCTCGCGCTGCGCACGGGAGCGCCCCTCTACGTCGCCTCCATGTGGTACGAGGCGGACGCCGCGTGCGCGTCGATCGAGGGACCGCTGCCGCTGCCCGGCCCGGAGGAGGGGCCGCTCGACCAGCGGGTCCGGTCGCTGACCCAGCGGATCGCCGACGGTCTGGCGGCGGGCATCGCCCGGCATCCGGAAGACTGGCACATGTTGCAGCGGATGTGGCTGGACCAGCACGGCACGGGCGGCGACGCGGCCCTGCCCTCCCCGGCCGCCGGACAGGCGTGAGGGAGGCGTTTACACGTGCGTATCGGCATCGTGTGCCCGTACTCCTTCGACGTGCCCGGTGGGGTGCAGAACCACGTCATGGACCTCGCCGAGGCGCTGATCGGGCTCGGGCACGAGGTGAGCGTGCTCGCCCCGGCCGACGAGGACTCCCCGCTGCCGCCGTACGTGGTGCCGGCGGGGCGGGCCGTGCCGCTGCCGTACAACGGCTCGGTGGCCCGCATCGCCTTCGGCCCGGTCTCCACCGCGCGGGTGCGACGCTGGATCATCCGGGGCGAGTTCGACGTGCTGCACGTGCACGAGCCGCTGACGCTGAGCCTGTCGCTGCTGGCCGTGCTCTCCGCCCGGGGGCCCGTGGTGGCCACCTTCCACACCGCGATGACCCGGTCGCGGGCGCTGGCCGCCGCGCAGGGCGTGCTGCAGATCGTGCTGGAGCGGATCACCGCCCGGATCGCGGTGAGCGCCCTGGCGCGCAAGGTGCAGGTCGAGCACATGGACGGCGGGGCGGTGGAGATCCCCAACGGGGTGGCCGTCGCGAAGTTCAGTCACGCGCTGCCTCTGTCGGGCTGGCCGGGGGAGTGCCCGCCGGGCCGCGACGGCGCGATCGGGTTCCTCGGCCGGTTCACGGAGGCGCGCAAGGGCTTCCCGATCCTGCGGGACGCCTTCGTGGAGCTGGCCCGGCAGCGGCCCGGCCTGCGGCTGCTGGTGGCCGGTCCCGGCGACGCCGACGACCTGTTCGGGCGGTTCCCGGCGGACCTGCGTGACCGGGTCACCTTCCTCGGGCTGGTCTCCGAGGAGGACAAGGCGCGGATGCTGCGCAGTGTGCACCTCTACGTGGCGCCGAACACCGGTGGCGAGTCGTTCGGCATGATCCTGACCGAGGCGCTCGCGGCGGGCACGACCGTCGTCGCCAGCGACCTCGACGCGTTCCGCCGCGTCCTGGACGGGGGACGGGCCGGCCGGCTCTTCCCGACCGGGGACGCGGCGGCGCTGCGTACCGCCCTGGCCGACCTGCTCGACGACCCCGACGCCCGGGCCACGCTGACCGCCTGCGGCGACCAGGTGGTGGCCACCTTCGACTGGCCCGTGGTCGCCCGGCGGGTGCTGGAGGTGTACGCGGCGGCGATCGAGGCCACCGACGGGCGGGTCATGGACACCGAATGGGTGGGGCTGGACTGACGATGTCGCGCTTCTGGTGGGTGCTCGCGGCCCTGGTCGTCGGGCTGGTGGTGGCGTACCTCGTCTGGACCGCCGGCCGGGTCGGCCGCCTGCACGCGCGGGCGGAGCTGGCGGCCCGCGCCCTGGAGGCCCACCTGCTGCGCCGGGCGGCGGCCGCCGCGGTCCTCGCCGAGCGCCGCTACGGCGTCGAGCTGTACGCGGCGGCGCGCATCGCGCTGGACGCCGAGCCGGACGAGCGGGAGGCCGCCGAGAACGACCTCACCCGGCAGCTGCGGGCCGTGGAACTGGACCCGGCGGATCCGGACTGCGAGGCGGTGATCGCCGCCAGCCGCCGCCTCGCCCTGGCCCGCCAGGTGCACACCGACCTGGTCCGCGACGCCCGGGCGGCGCGCGGGCGTCCCCTGGTGCGGCTGTTGCGGATGGGACGCCGGCAGCCGTGGCCGCGCTACTTCGACATCGACGACCCCACGCTAACCGTCCCGGCCGACGTCCCGGCCGGCTGAGCAGGGCAACCGGACGCGCGCCCGCCGGGCTGAGCAGGGCAACCGGACGCGGGGCCCGGCGGGGGACGCACCGCACGCCCGTCCCCGGGCGGGCCGGGCGGGAAGCCTCAGGTGACCGTGACGGCTGCCACAGTGCAGTCCACCGTGGGCCTGATTGGCTGTCGGATCGGCGTTGGGACCGTCGTAGCATCGTCCGCAGCCACCCCCCGAGCATGTTCGAGGAGCGATGACCCGTGCCCGACACCACTGCCCAGAACGCTAGCGCCAGCCCCGTCACCGGCACCGCCCGCGTCAAGCGCGGCATGGCCGAGATGCTCAAGGGCGGCGTGATCATGGACGTGGTCAACGCCGAGCAGGCCAAGATCGCCGAGGACGCCGGCGCCGTCGCGGTGATGGCGCTCGAGCGGGTGCCCGCCGACATCCGCGCCCAGGGCGGGGTGTCCCGGATGAGCGACCCCGACATGATCGACGGCATCATCAACGCCGTCTCCATCCCGGTCATGGCCAAGGCCCGGATCGGCCACTTCGTGGAGGCCCAGATCCTCCAGTCGCTCGGCGTGGACTACGTCGACGAGTCCGAGGTGCTGACCCCCGCCGACTACGCCAACCACATCGACAAGTGGGCCTTCACCGTGCCCTTCGTCTGCGGGGCGACCAACCTCGGCGAGGCCCTGCGCCGGATCACCGAGGGCGCGGCCATGATCCGCTCCAAGGGCGAGGCCGGCACCGGTGACGTCTCCAACGCCACCACCCACATGCGCAAGATCCGCCAGGAGCTCCGCCGGCTCAGCTCGCTGCCGGCCGACGAGCTGTACGTGGCCGCCAAGGAGCTCCAGGCGCCGTACGAGCTGGTCAAGGAGGTCGCCGAGAGCGGCAAGCTGCCGGTGGTGCTGTTCACCGCCGGTGGGATCGCCACCCCGGCCGACGCCGCGATGATGATGCAGCTCGGCGCCGAGGGCGTCTTCGTCGGCTCCGGCATCTTCAAGTCCGGCAACCCGGCGCAGCGGGCCGCCGCGATCGTGAAGGCCACCACCTTCCACGACGACCCGGACGTGCTGGCGAAGGTCTCCCGTGGCCTCGGCGAGGCGATGGTCGGCATCAACGTCGACGACATCCCGCAGCCGCACCGCCTGGCCGAGCGCGGCTGGTGAGGAAGCGCCCCTCCGCCCGCCCCGGCTGGCGCAGGGGCCACCGCGGCAGGTCGACGAGAGGAACGGTGACATGAGCGACGCGCCCGTGATCGGTGTGCTCGCCCTGCAGGGGGACGTCCGCGAGCACGTCGCCGCGCTGGCGGCGGCCGGCGCGGACGCCCGCCCGGTACGCCGTGCGCGGGAGCTGGACGAGGTGGACGGGCTGGTCGTGCCCGGCGGCGAGTCCACCACGATCAGCAAGCTCGCCGACATCTTCGAGCTGCGCGAGCCGATCGACAAGCGCATCGCCGACGGCATGCCGGTCTACGGCTCCTGCGCCGGCATGATCATGCTGGCCACGGACGTCCTCGACGGCCGCCCCGACCAGCGCGGCTTCGCCGGCATCGAGATGACCGTGCGGCGCAACGCGTTCGGCCGGCAGGTCGACTCGTTCGAGGCGCCCGTGGGGATCACCGGCGTCGAGGGCGGGCCGTTCCACGCCGTGTTCATCCGGGCGCCGTGGGTCGAGCGGGTGGGCGACGGCGTCGAGGTGCTGGGCACGGTGACCGAGGGCCCCAGCGCCGGCCGCGTGGTGGCGGTGCGGCAGGGCAACCTGCTGGCCACCTCGTTCCACCCGGAGCTGACCGGCGACGTCCGGGTGCACGCGTACTTCGTCGAGCTGGTGCGCGCCGCGCGCTGAGCGCTCCCGTGGCACGTCGGGCGGGGTCTCCTCCCTCGGGAGGGGCCCCGCCCGCGCCGTCCACCCGGGTCCGGGCACGGGCGCCCGGCCGCCCCCGTCGTCGGTGTCCGGGCGGCTCGGGACGGGCCGCCGCCGTGCCGCGCGTGACAGCCACCCGCCGCACGTCGGTAGGATTGCCGAGATTCGGCGGGGCCAGCTGCCCGTCACGGCTTTCCCGCAGGGCTGACCGGCACCACCGCGTGCGCCGGCGGGGGCGGGGCGTGCGCGGTCGGTCGATGCAGACGGCGGGTAGCAACGGAGGTAGCAGATGTCCGGCCACTCAAAGTGGGCGACGACCAAGCACAAGAAGGCGGTCATCGACGCCAAGCGCGGCAAGATGTTCGCCAAGCTGATCAAGAACGTCGAGGTCGCCGCGCGGACCGGCGGCGGTGACCCGGCCGGCAACCCGACGCTCTACGACGCCATCCAGAAGGCGAAGAAGAACTCGGTCCCCAACGACAACATCGACCGCGCCGTCAAGCGCGGCTCGGGCCTGGAGGCCGGCGGCGCCGACTGGCAGACCATCATGTACGAGGGCTACGGCCCCAACGGCGTGGCGATGCTGATCGAGTGCCTCACCGACAACCGCAACCGGGCGGCGACCGAGGTGCGCACCGCCCTGACCCGCAACGGCGGCTCGCTGGCCGACGCGGGCTCGGTGTCCTACATGTTCTCCCGCAAGGGAGTGGTGCTCGTCCCCAAGGCGGGCACCACCGAGGACGACGTGATGATGGCGGTCCTCGACGCCGGAGCCGAGGAGGTCAACGACCTGGGCGAGGCGTTCGAGGTGGTCTCCGAGCCGACCGACCTGATCGCGGTGCGCACCGCGCTGCAGGACGCCGGCATCGAGTACGAGTCGGCCGAGTCCTCGCTGATCCCCAGCGTCAACGTCCCCCTCGACGAGGAGGGCGCCCGCAAGATCTTCAAGCTGATCGACGTCCTCGAGGACTGCGACGACGTGCAGAACGTCTATGCGAACTTCGACGTCTCCGACGAGATAGTTGCACAACTCGCCTGAGGGTGTCTAGTCTCCTGCCATGAGCAGGAGTAACCCCCCGCGCGCAAGCCTGTACGTACGGCTGTCTAGAGCGTCCGACGATCGCAACCTGTCCAAGCAGGGCATGATTGATGATCTTCGGGCGCTCTGTGCTGCCCGGGGCTTCACAGAGGTAGCGCTTCACGTGGACGACGGACAGTCTGGTGGCGTCCGTGACCGTCCTGCGTTCCGTGCGTGGCTCGCTGACGCCGTTGAGGGCCGCGCAGACGTGCTCGTGACATGGCACGTAGACCGGCTATCCCGTGAAGGGCTGAACGTCGCAGCGGCGATTTTGGACATCATTGAGGGCAAGGACCCTGACACAGGCAAGAAGGTACGGCCTGAAGTCCGGCTCCTAGGCTATGACGATCGGCTTGACTCTGCGGACGGAGATGGATTCCGCCTGAACTTCGTTATCAAAGCGGAGATGGCACGCGCTGAGCTTTCCCGGATGAGATCCCGTGCACAGTCGAGAGTGAAGCGACTCCGCAAAGAAAAGCGCTCCACGGGTGGCCTGACGCCGTACGGCTACCGGCGTGCCCTACGCGGTCAGTTGGAGCTAGAACACGATCCGGTCAGTGCTCCTATCCTGCGGGAGATAGTGCAACGGATCATTGCGGGTGAGAGCATCAACGGCGTGTCGAGAGATCTCAACGCGAGAAAGATCCTGTCTCCTAGAGATCACTCCGCTATGCGCGACACGGGCGAGGCTCGCAAAGACAAGGACACAGGGCAGCCCCTTCCTCCTCAAGCATGGACCGACATGACGCTACGGCGAATGCTCACCAATCCCGTACTGCTGGGCTATCTGACGGATAATCGGCAGATCGTCAGGGATGACGACGGAAACCCTGTCCTACGCGGTAAGCCGTTGATTTCTGAAGATGACTGGTCAACGCTACAGGAATCGATCAACGGTGCGAGGCGGCCCAAGCACAGGAGCGCCCCTGATGCGTTGCTGTCCGGCGAGGCGTCCTGTCCTCAGTGCGGTGAACCCATGCACTTTCATTGGATGGTGAAGCCAGGCCGTGAATACCGCTATTACCGCTGCTCAGGGCGTACGAAGCTAAAGAACGGCTGCGCTGCGGGCGCTCCTAGAGCTGAACAGGTTGAGCAAGCTGTAGCCGATGGCATTTACGCCACGATAGGTCACCTGGACGTGATGCGAAGGATATGGCTGCCTGGCGACGATACTGCAACGCAACTCGCAGCGGTTGAAGAGCGCTTGAGCGAACTGAGGGAAGATCGAGCGGCAGGGCTGTTCCGGGGCGAGAAGGGTACGGCTGAATTCCGGCAGATGTATGCCAGTCTTGAGCAACAGCGAGAGGAGCTAGCCGCTCAGCCTTCCCGTGCGGAGGGTTGGAAGTACGTTCCGACCGGGAAGACCTACCGGCAGCTTTGGGATGAGTCCGGCACCAACGATCGTCGTAAGCTGCTTCGCGAATCTGGGATGAAGATCTTTGCTGCGAAGCAGCTTGAGGGAAATCCGCAGGCGGTAAATCAGCTCTGGGAAAAGCTGACGATGACTGAGAGTGACCGTTATATGGTGCACTTTGAGCCTTCCGATACGGGAGGGTGTCACGTCTGGCTCGTCTGGCATGGGGACCTGGCGGCCCGTATCAACGCGAAGATGTCTGCCTGAGCTGTTGGTGACGTGCTGCTCGTGCACAAGGTGGGGGCTTCCTGGTTCGCCACCTCACGGCACTATCCGGCAGCAGCTAACACCCTGGACAATGCGACCGTTCCCAACCCTAAGCCTGTAGTCACGTCAGGTAGTCTGGTGATTTCCCCGGTAGAGACTCGCTCCTATCGTCCCTCCTACGGGTGGCGTACCGACAGCACAGATGTCTATCAGGGCCAGTACGGAGGATGGGGCAATCACACAGGTTGTGCTTTCTACGGAACCAAAGCTCAGTCACTTAAAGGGGCAACGGTCACTAGCGCGACTATCAAGGTGAAGCGCCTTAGCGCGGGAACCTATGCGCCGCAAGCGACAACGATGCGTCTGATGACTCACACAACCAGGCCGTCAGGTGCTCCAACGTTAGGTAGTTCCACCCCGGGACCGAGCCTTGCTGTTGGCAGCACAACCACTTTCGCCATTCCCGATTCGTGGGCGCAAGCGATGGTGGATGGCACAGCCGGCGGTTTGGCCTTCTATGAGGCTGACGGTTCGCCGTATGTGCGTTTCGCTGGCAGGGGCGAATGGTCGCCTGCTTTTACTTTGACGATTTCTTGGCAGAGAGGATAAAAGCTATGCCGACAACTTCCTTAGGTTTGCGTTACCCGTCATCGACAGACAACGTGAATCCACCTGAAGATTTTCAGTTCCTTGCGAGCGACGTTAATGATGTGGTGTCGCCTCTGGTGAATGTGCCTTTGGCGCAACTTCGTCAGTCTGTGTCCCAATCGCTAGCTAACGCAACATGGACAACGATCACCTTTGACGCTGAAGATCTCGACACGGCCGGCGGACACTCCACGTCGAGCAACACAGGCCGCTATACCGCACAGAGAACAGGGCACTATCAGTTGTCCGGGGCTGTGTCGTTTGGTCCCAATGCCACAGGTGCCCGCTGGTGCAAGTGGATGAAGAACGGATCTGAGCTTGCTAGTTCAGGTGCCAACATGGCTCCGGCTCCTGGTGGTCAAACTCTGCTGACTGCCCGCACGATTGTTGTTCGCCTGGTCGTTGGTGACTATGTGGAGCTTCAGGCGTACCAAACATCAGGTGGAAGTATTTCCACATATCCTGATGTGCCTTACGCTGCGCCGTCTATGTCGGTGAGATGGATTTCTGCTT
Source organism: Micromonospora sp. CPCC 205546 (assembly GCF_036902715.1). Taxonomy (NCBI): domain Bacteria; kingdom Bacillati; phylum Actinomycetota; class Actinomycetes; order Micromonosporales; family Micromonosporaceae; genus Micromonospora; species Micromonospora sp. CPCC 205546. The sequence goes on along the minus strand of NZ_JBAKHL010000055.1, from coordinate 27,412 downwards.
GAGATTATTTGAACTAAAGGCCTAGGAGCCTGTGAGGGGGAAAGGCCTATGGGCATGGAATTTTGGATCGCTGCAAGCATTGTGCTCGGTGTCCTGATCTCAGTTATCACGCTTGTGACGCTTATCGGCAGACCAATACGGAAGCTGTCGAGACAGAACGATGAGTTCCGTGAAGACTGGTATGGCGTGCCGGCTAGGCCTGGTCGCTCTGCTATCCCTGGCGTGCCTGAGCGGCTATCCAGGATCGAGAAGGAGCTAAATCCTAATGGTGGATCATCTCTTCACGACAGGGTTGATTTCCTGGGTAAGAGACTCGATGACCACATCAATAGTCACAGTGCATAACAGAAGCCCCTAACCCTCGCATGAAGGTTAGGGGCTTTCTGTGTTTCTAGGTCAACCCACTTTGACTCTCTGCCTCGCAAGCGGCTTACGTACCGCAGGTGGTCTAGCTGGTGGAAGGAACTCAATGCCTTCCTTGAAGACGTACAACTCTCTGCGGTCTACGGCGTTGCCTTTTGCGTCTAGCTGGTATGCCTCAAGCCACGTCCACCCTTCGTACGTGTGCCGGTCAGTCAGGACCCTGATGAGGCGAACCCTGATAGGCCTGACGAACTGTGGGCTTGCTGCCCTGGTGAGCGATAGCAGGTCTCCGGCCCTCACCGGCTCTTCCTGTCTCGCCAGGCGTTGAGGGTGGCTGTCGCCTCCACCAGGCGCTTGCAGGAGCCGTCAGGCTGGCACTGGCGGCAGACGTTGCGGTTGTGGAAGTCGACCACGTTGCCAGCCATCAGAACGGGGAAGGGCGGCTCAGGCTCCACCTCCGGCAGGCTCACTTGTAGTAGCCCTCCCGCTGGTTGTGGCCTGCGTTGAGCCAGGCACCCGTACGGCCCCCGTAGAGGGTTGCTGCGCCTATGTGGGTAGATGAGGCCTCCTGACGCCTCCTGTGCCTTCTGAGCCTGTCTAGGAGCCTCGCTAGCCGTCCCTGCCTCACTGGCTGCCTCCTGTCCTCAGCGGGTTGCGTCCTGACAACCCTACGTGACGTAGGCAGGTGAGGGAGGGCATCTGATAGTTAGGACATGTCAACCTCAACCGGACCTAGCCTGTCTGTGTGGATCTGATGGGAGCGGCTGAGATTCAGGAGCGGCTTGGCATCAGCCGCCAACGGGCGTACATCCTGATCAACCGTCGAGACTTCCCGGCTCCTGTCGCCACACTGCGCATGGGTAACGTGTGGCGAAAGACTGACGTTGAAGCGTGGATAGCTGAGAAGCGTCCTCACTTGCTGGAATCAGACGAGGAAGCATAAGAAGACTCCGGAGAGAATCCACCCTGGCGGGGTGCTTCTGCAATCACTCCGGACGAGAAAGGGAGCCCTCAATCTGAGGGCTCCCTTTTTCACTCCTGCGGTAACCATCCGAAGATGACTAACCATAACTCCCACGTCTTGAAGAGATCCTGACAGAATTCCGCTTGCGCGTCTGCGTTCGTCACCACAACGCTTGCCTCAGTAGGACAGAGGAAACAAGTAGTCATACTTCCACCCTCCTTGGACCTTGCGTAGCTCTGCTGTCAGGCGGTCAAGTTCCTTCTGCCTGCGGACCACAATGTCTAGGGCTGTCTCAATACGCTTCTGCTGGCTCATCGTTGCTCTCCTCTGTTCGATGTCCTATCTAATAGATCGGTGCCAGGCTGAACCAAACTCGGTTTGCGGGCAAGAAAAAAGGCCACCCTTTCGGATGGCCCTTCTCCCTCGTGCTGCTAGCTCACGATCTCTTCCTGCCTGATGTAGCTGAGGATGGGTGCTCCCGTGAAGTCGAGCAGGGTCACTCGGTGGCTGTTGTCGTTGATCTCCTCGTTTCGCTGGGTGATCCCGTAGTGCTCACAGCCGCACGAGAGCACGATGCCCTGTAGTCCCTTCACCGCGTCATCCTGGGTGAAGGTGTAGGTGCGGCGTGCCTCAAAGCTGTCGATCGGCCCATGCGTGTTGCAGGCTGGCTTGTTCATGCGGTTGCTGCCTTTCGGATGTCGAGCAGGTGTCGGGCAGAGATGCCCATTTCCTTTGCTACCTTTTCCCACGTACCAAGTTCCGACTTCAGTTCCGATGCCTTGCGAGCCAGTTCCGATGGGTCGGAAGTGTTCGTGTTCCGATCGGAAGTGCTCTTCTCCACGTGTGCCGGAACAACAGGCTTGCGCTTGCGTGACTTCCGAATCGGAACAGTGCTGATCGGAACAATCGGAAGTGCCTTGATGTCGGTCGGAACAACCGGAACCTCTGACTTCCGATTCGGAACAGCAGTCGGAACCGGAACAGGTGCCTGAGCAGGAATGATAGGGAGTAGTTCCGATCCGGCAGGAGGCTTGGCAAGATCCCATGCGGAGATCACCGGAACAGCCTCAGTCGGAACAGCGGCAACAGGAGCCGTAATCGGAACAATCGGAAGAGTGCGCGTTCCGATCGGAACGGTAGGCCACTGCATCGCAGGAGGCGCAGGCTCGACCGGAACCGGAATGACTTCCGACTCTGCCTTGTGGATCGGAAGCTCGTGCGCATCAGCAATCGGCAAGGCCTTCTTCTTGGCAGGGAAGAAAACCATCTTGCCGAGTAGGAGGAACATCGCTGCCGGGAATACCGACACGAGCCAGCCGGCAGGGGTCTGCACAGCAACAGCGACGTTAGCAATCAGGGAGAAGAGCACAGCCGCAAAGAACAGGCTCATCGGAAGCTTGGATTCCGCACCGATGCGCTTGTTCCTCTTGTCCCTCATCATGGCCGCGATGGGGACGATCTCGCTGATGATGGCGGTAGTCCAGCCGAACCACCAGGGGGTAAGGGCAGGGCTGTTGTGCATGACGAACGTGTGGATGTGGGTGAAGCTCAGTGCGGCGGCGGCGAAGCCTACAGCGGCAGTGAGCAGGTTTTCGATCAGGCCGCTGCCTTCCTGATCATGTGACTTGTCGATCTTTGGGGTGTCCATCGGTGGTGCCTCTCCTCGGTTGTTGATCTCTCTCAAGAGATCGGCCGGGAGGCTGGTCAAACTCGTTGTGACCCTGCATCCTCGGACGTCAGCGACGAGGTGATGGAGGCCGTCGGCTGATCCCGGCGCCTCCCGTACGCGAGCCGGCCCGCCGCGCCGCCGTCGACCTCCCGGCCCCACCGGAGACCGGCGGCGCGCGGCTGCGTACCGGGTGCCGTCCCCGGGCCGGTGCGGTTGTCCGACATACGACCGACGCGCCGACCGCGCGCTCGGGAGCGTGCCGCCCCGCCCTGGTTAGGCTGCGGGAATGGAATCCGCGGGCCGCGCGAAGCGAAGCGGTGTCCGGGCGGACGGGGACCGGTTCGCGCCGGGCGACGTCGTCGTCCGACGCGAGATCCTGCGCTCGGAGGTGTGGTTCGGCTGCCCGACGATCTGCGTCGAGGACTCGCCCGACCTGCTCGTGCTCTATCTGCCGCCGGGCGCGCAGTTCGGCTTTCCCGAGACCGGCAGCTTCCCGTGCGGCCGGCACCCGTGGCAGGCCGCCGGGCACCGGGCGTGGACCGGGCACGGCAAGCTGATGCTGCACCGACCCGGTGAGGCGCACTCCGTGGACGTGTTCTGGAACGGCCCGCAGCGCGCCTTCGCCGGGTGGTACTTCAACCTCCAGGAGCCGTTCCGGCGTACCCCGGTCGGGGTGGACACCCTCGACCACGAGTTGGACCTCTGGTGGGCCGCCGGCGACGACCGCTACGTCTGGAAGGACGTGGAGATGTTCGCCCAGCGCCTGGAGGAGGGGCGCTACCCGGGGATGGCCGACGCGATCCGGGCCGAGGGCGACCGGATCGCCGCCCTGCTCGACGCGGGGGAGCGCTGGTGGGACGAGGCCTGGTCCGCCTGGCGTCCCGACCCGGCCTGGCCGGTGCCGGTCCTGCCGCCCGGCTGGGACGCCGTCCCGCCGGCCCGCTGACCGTCGGGCGGCGCTGGCGTGCGGGCTCTCGCGGCGCCGGGTGCGTGCGGGTGGCGTGCGGGCTCTCGCGGCGCCGGGTGCGTGCCGTCCGGCGACGGAACGCACCCGGGCACGCGGGGGAGCCCCGCCGCTCAGCTCAGCGTCTCGCGTGACCGCCAGGCCGCCCGGACCGAGGTGCGGCCGTTGGTGCGCAGCAGCGAGCCCTCGTACACCCGGGCCCCGGCGGCCACGAACGCGGCGGCCGCGACCAGCAGCAGGGCCAGGGACACCAGCGGCTCCCAGCCGGCCGCGTCCCCGGTGAACAGCCGCAGCGGCATGGCCGTCGGCGCGGAGAACGGCAGGTAGGACAGCACCCGCATGGCCGTCGCGTTGTCGTTCAGGAAGATCACCGCGAAGAACGGCAGCATGACCGCCAGCTGCACCGGCATCGACACGCCGGCGATGTCCTCCTGGCGGTTAACCAGCGCCCCGGCGGCCGCCCACATGGCCGCGACCAGTACGAAGCCGAGCAGGAAGAACGGCAGGAACCAGCCGATCGCCGGGCCCAGCAGCGAAAGCAGCCCGCCGCTGTCGCCGAACTGCACCCCGATCACGGCCACCGCGGCGACCAGGGCGATCTGCCCGAGGGCCAGCAGCGTGCCGGCGATCATCTTGCCGGCCAGCAGCGCCCGCACCGGCACCGCGGCCACCAGGATCTCCACGATGCGGGTCTGCTTCTCCTCGACGATGCTCTGCGCGATCTGCACGCCGAAGGTCTGCGAGGTGACGAAGAAGATGAACGCGAAGGCGAACGGCACCAGGAAGGCCACCACCGGATCCACCGCGTCGGGGTTGAGCAGCCGGACCTCGGGCCGCGCGCTCAGCGCCGCCACCACGTCGTCGGGGGCCTCGTCCATCGCCAGCACCGCCGGACCGGAGACCACCGCGGCGTCGGCGTCGCCGTCGCGTACGGCCTGCTCGGCGGCGCGGTCGTCGGGAACCGTCCGCACCTCGAGCCCCGCCTCGCGCAGCGGGCCGGCCGTCGCCGCGGTCGCCGCGACGCTCGACGGGCCGCCGGAGAGCAGCGGCGGCAGGAGGGTCGCGGCGGCGGCGATCAGCAGGAAGAACAGGGTGCTGAACAGGAAGGTGCGGTCGCGCAGCTTGACCCGGATCTCCCGGCCGGCGACCAGTCGGGTGGCCTGCATCGTGTTCACTGGGCGACCTCTCGGAAGATCTCGGTGAGGGACGGGCTGACCGGGCGGAACGCGCGTACCGGGCCACGGGCCAGTGCCGCGTGCAGCACCGGCTGCTCGTCCGCGCCGGGCGCGAGGTCGAACACGGCGCGCGCGCCGTCCAGGTCGACGAGGGTCACCCCGGGCTCGTCGCGCAGCCAGCCCGCGTCGGTCTGCACCACCAGCTCGTACCGGGGCGAGGTGTACGTCGCGCGCAGTTCCTCCCGGCTGCCGGCGGCCCGGATCGCGCCCCCGGCGATGATCACCAGGTCGTCGCAGAGCCGCTCGACGACGTCGAGCTGGTGGCTGGAGAAGAGCACCGGCGCGCCCGTGGCGGCCCGCTCCCGCAGCACCGCGACGACCGTGTCCACGGCCAGCGGGTCGAGGCCGGAGAACGGCTCGTCGAGCACCAGCACCTCGGGGTCGTGCACCAGGGCGGCGGCGATCTGCGCGCGCTGCTGGTTGCCCAGCGACAGCGTCTCCAGCAGGTCGTCGCCGCGTTCGGCGAGACCGACGCGCTCCAGCAGCGCGTCGGTGCTGCGGCCCGCGGCGGCGGCGGTCATGCCGTGCAGCCGGCCCAGGTAGGTCACCTGGTCCCGGACGCTCATCTTCGGGTAGAGGCCGCGCTCCTCCGGCATGTAGCCGAAGCGGCGCCGGGCCTCGCGGGTCAGCGGGGCCCCCTGCCAGGTGATCTCGCCCGCGTCGGGGGCGAGCACCCCGAGGATGATCCGCATGGTGGTGGTCTTGCCGGCGCCGTTGCCGCCCACGAAGCCGGTCATCCGGCCGGCGGTCACGTCGAAGGACACGTTCTGGAGCACCCGCCGGTCGCCGAAGCTGCGGTCGACGCCGTCGAGGCGGAGCACATTGGTCACGGCGTCCACGCTAGATCGGCGGGCGCGGCCCGCCGTCCGCCCGGAGATCGACCGGGGCGTCCCCCTCGGGGCGGAGGCCGGTCAGCCGCCGGGGCGCACCACCCCGTGCTCGTACGCGAAGACGACCGCCTGCACCCGGTCGCGCAGGCCCAGCTTGGCGAGCACCCTGCTGACGTGCGTCTTCACGGTCGCCTCGCCCAGGTGCAGCTCGGTGGCGATCTCGGCGTTGCTGGCGCCGCCGGCGACGAGCACCAGGACCTCCCGCTCGCGGGGGGTGAGGTCGCGCAGCGCTGCTTCGGGAGCCGTCCTCCGGCCGCCCGGCGTGACGGGCTCGCCGGGCCGGGCGAAGGTGGCGATCACCCGCCGGGTGAGTTCCGGGGCGAGCAGGCCGTCGCCCCGGGCGAGCACCCGGATCGCCTCGACGAGGTCCTCCGGGGTGCCGTTCTTGAGCAGGAAGCCGCTGGCCCCGGCGCGTAGCGCGGCGAACAGGTAGTCGTCCCGGTCGAACGTGGTGAGGATCAGCACGGCGGGCCCGCCCGGCCCGTCCTCGTCGGCGGTGATCCGGCGGGTGGCCTCCAGCCCGTCGACGCCGGGCATCTCGACGTCCATGAGCACCACGTCCGGGCGCAGCGCCCGGGCCATGCTGGCGGCGCGTTCCCCGTCGGCGGCCTCCCCGACCACCTCGATGTCGTCCTCCACCTCCAGGATGACCCGGAAGCCGGTACGCACCAGGTGCTGGTCGTCGGCGAGCAGCACCCGGACCGGACGCCCGCTCCCGGGCGAGGCACCCTCGGCGCTCACGCGGGCCGCCCCACCGGCATCGGCAGCGGGAACCGGGCCCGTACCCGCCAGCCGCCGCCCACCCGCGGGCCCACCTCCAGCGCGCCGCCGTGGGTGGCGACCCGCTCGCGCATCCCGACCAGGCCCAGCCCGTCGGCGTTCGCCGGGCGGGTGGCGCGTCCGTCATCGGTCACGTCGACCTCCACCTCGTGTGCCAGGTAGCGGATCCGCACGTCGAGCGCGGTCGCGCCGGCGGCGTGCTTGAGCGCGTTGGTCACGGCCTCCTGGACCACCCGGTACGCGGCCTGGGAGACCGAATCCGGCAGCGGCGCCCGGTCTCCGTACACCCCCATCGTGGCCCGCAGGCCGGCCTCGCGGGCGCGCTCGACCACGCTGGTGACCTGGTCGATCCCGGCCGGTCCCGGCTGGTCGGCGCGGTCCGGGCCGCCGTCGCGGGCGCGCAGCAGGCCGAGCATCCGGCGCAGCTCGTCGACGGCGGTGCGCGCGGTCTCCTCGATGGCGCTCAACGCGGCGCGGGCCTTGACCGGGTCCTTGTCGAACACCCGGCGGGCGGCGGACGCCTGCACACCCATCACCGACACGTGGTGGGCGACCACGTCGTGCAGTTCCCGGGCGATGCGGACCCGCTCGCCGACCACGGCGTGCTCGCGGACCTCGGCCTGGGAGTGGCGCAGTCGCTCAGCCTGGGTGGACAGCTCGTGCTGGCGCCGGATCGCGAGCCACGCGGTCTCGCCGAAGAAGTACGCGAAGCCGAAGTACAGCATGTTGACCAGCACGCCGCTGACCATCGCGGCGAGCACCGGGGGCACCGGCCCGACCGCCTTGGCGAACGCCTCGGCCGGGATGCTGGTGTAGGTGGTCGCGTAGTAGACCCCGAGCCACAGGAACATGGTGGCGATCACGCCGATCCGCAGCCGCCGGGACAGCCGCCGGTCCCGGCCCCACGCGCCCAGCGTGTAGAGGGCGGCGAACAGCGCCCACGAGGCGAGCTGCGTCTCGGGGGCGGAGCGGGCCTGCGCGGCGATGAACGCGACCGAGACCACCAGCGTGACGGCGGCGGGGAACCGGCGTCGCCAGATCAGCGGCAGCGTCACCGCGACGGTCCAGAAGATCTGCTCCGGCCCGGACGGCGGCGGCCCGAGCAGGAACGCGCCGGTGCTGCGGGCCAGGGTCAGGCTGAACAGCGCCAGGACGGTCGCGCCCAGCCCGGTGTAGACGTCCAGCCGGCGCTGCTCCGGGGTGGGCCCCGGCCGCCGCCAGTCCTCGTCGGCTTCGCTGTTCATCCAGGTCAGGATCTCATCCCGCCGGCCGTCGCCGGGCCGGCACCCGACCGGAACGGCTCGGGCCACCGGGCGGCGGGGCCTGCGCCGGCGCACCGCGCCCCGGCGGGTGGGTCGTACGCCCGCCGGCCACGGGCACCCGGGACCGGCACGCGCCACGGCCCGGCAGCCGTGGGGCCTGCCGGGCCGTGGTGGTCGGTGTCGATCAGGTGCGGTTACGCCACGTCTTGACGGCGCTGTCGAGGATGTCCCAGAGCGTCACCAGCACGGTGCCCGCGATCACGGTGGTCGCCACCAGGTCGAGGTTGTCGCCCTCGCCGAGCCACTCGAAGCGGGCCACGAAGTCGGGGTTGAGCAGCCGGTCGGTCGACATCAGCCAGATCACCGGCACCGCGAACGCCAGGCCGAGCAGCGCGTTGACCGCGACCAGCGGCCAGGTCCAGCGCCCCGTCCGGTACTTGGCGATCTCCAGGCCGATGGTCGCCACCAGCACCGCGATCAGGAACGGCAGCCAGAAGCTCCACAGCGCCGGATCGAGGATCGGCAGGTTCCCGTCACCGTCGCTGGGCACGAACGACCGGAAGTGCTGCATCGGCAGGTAGATGATGATCAGCGCCAGGAAGGTGACCGAGGCGGCGATGTCGGTCAGGGTGATCTGCCGGCCGGTCGTGTCCTCCGGAAGCTGGTCGACGCTCCACCCGGGCAGGTGCAGGGGGGTCCTGGTGCGCTCGAGCACCGCGAAGACCACGGTCACCCAGAAGGCGATCTGGACCGCCACCTGGAAGGCGGCGGAGATGCCCTCGCCGATCGCGTCACCGACGTCGCCGCCGTCGGCGGCCTGCAGCAGCCCGACCAGCACGCCGACCAGCGCCGGGATGAAGCTGAGCAGCAGCTTCATCAGCCGCGACCAGGCCAGGTAGTAGGCCGGGCCGATGAGCTGCAACCGGCGGTCGGCGTAGCGGGCGGCCAGCTTGTCCGGGTCGCCCAGCTCCGTGAGCACCTCCCGCTCGGCGACGGCGGCGTCCTGCCCGCCCGCCGTGCGGCCCTCGACCATGTCCTCGATCGAGGCGCGCAGCTCGGTGGCGATCTCCTCGCGGCGTGCGACGGGCACCGAGCGCAGGGTCGCGGCGAGGTATCGGTCGGTCAGGGTGCTCATCGGTCGGCTCCTTCGATCAGCCCGGTCAGGGAGGTCTGCACTGTGGCGAGGTCGGTCAGGAGTCGGCCCAGCACCGACTCGCCCGCCTCGCTGGTCCGGTAGAACTTGCGCGGCCGGCTCTCCTCGGTGTTCCACTCGCTGGTCAGCAGCCCCTGCTCCTCCAGCCGTCGCAGCAGCGGGTAGAGCGTGTTGGCGTCGACCGGGAAGCCGTGGTCGGAGAGGCGTTGCAGCAACGCGTAACCGTAGTCGGGCCGGCGTAGCGCGACGAGGCTCGCCACCACCACGGTGCCCCGACGCAACTCCTGGAGGTGCGTTCGCAGGATCTCATCGCTCACCATGGGTCACACGATACTGTGTGTCACACACTATGGTCCAGCGGCATAACATAGTGCCCGCCACCATCAGTGTGTTCGGGCGAAACGGACGGCGGTGGACCCCCGCCGGGGTCCACCGCCACGTGGCCGCCGGTCAGCAGGCCCGACCCTCCCGGAAGCCGCGCTCGACGACGGAGGCGGGCCCGACCTGGAGGTAGCCGACCCCGGGCCGGACCGGGTGCCCGGTGAACAGCTCCACCCGGGAGCCGACGCGCACCAGGTACGCCGAGGCGTCGTCCGCGTCGTTGCGGATCATCGAGCCGCGCGGGCCGTAGATCTCCTCCAGGGCGGCGAAGGACATGCCCACCGCCGCGCCGGCGGGCGTGCGCGGCGGCGCGGTGGCGGTGCCCACCTCCACCAGCCGCCCGGCGCGGAAGGCCAGCAGGACCGTTCCCGCCCAGGCCCCGGTGACGCCGGCGTGGACGGTGCCGTCGCAGTCCGGAGCGACCCAGTCGATGAGGCCGGCCGCCGAGAGGCGTGCCAGGTCGGCCCCGATCCGGAACGGTCCGGCGCCGCGGACGCTGATGGTCCGGACCTCGTCCCGCTCGGCGGCGGCGCCGGGGCGGTCGCCCGGGTGCCCGGCGGTGACGGACGGCCGGGGTGCGGCGGCGGCCGGGGCCGCCAGGGCGATCGGCACGAGCCCGGCCGTGGCCAGCAGGGCGGTGACGAGGGTGTACGAGAGACGGTGCACGGGGATCTCCTCCTCGGATGGTGCGGGTGTCCTTGTCCTCTTGGTCTCCCCGCCGACCGGATCGGTTCGTCGGGTTCCCGACCGACGCGCCGCGGCGCGTCCCGCCACGGCGCCGAGGACTGCCGCCGGACCGACGCTCCGTCTACTGTCGAGTCGGAACGGCGGCCGGCGGTGCCGGTGTCGGGGGTGGTGCGGTGACCAGTCCGGAGCGGATCGGGCCCTACCGGATCGAGCGTCTGCTGGGCACGGGGTCGTTCGCGACGGTGTGGCTGGGCCACGACCCGGTGCTCGACTCCCGCGTCGCGATCAAGGTGCTGGCCGAGAACTGGCACCACGACCTGCGGGTGCGCGAACGCTTCCTCGACGAGGCCCGCCTGCTGCGCCGCCTCGACGACGAGCGGCTCATCCGCGTACACGCCGCCGGCGAACTGGCCGACGGCCGGCCGTACTCGGTCATGGCCTGGGCCGACGGCGGCAGCCTGCACGACCGGCTCGCGGCCGGCCGGATGCCCCCGCCCGCCGCCCTGGACCTGCTGGCCGAGATCGCCGCCGGGGTCGCCGTCCTGCACCGCCACGGCGTGGTGCACCGCGACCTGACGCCGGGCAACGTCCTGTTCCGATCCGGGCCGCACGGCGAGCGGGTGCTGATCGCCGATCTCGGGCTGGCCAAGGCCCTCGCCGCCGCCTCCGGCCTCACCGCCCGGGCCGGCACCCCCGGCTACATGGCACCGGAACAGGACGATCCGCTGGCCGTCGTCGACACCCGCGCCGACGTGTACGGCCTGGGCCGCCTCGGCCTGCGGCTCCTCGGCCCGGTCGCGACCGACGCCGGGGCGAGTGCCGGGGCCGACGCCGGGACGACTGCCGCCGACGCCACCGCCACCGACGCCGGGGCGAGTGCCGGGGCCGCCACCGGCGGCGATGTGGCGACCGTCGCGCCCGGGGTGGCCGCGGTCCTGCGTCGGGCCACCGCGCACCGACCCGCCGACCGGTACCCGGACGCCGCCGCCTTCCGTGCCGCCCTGCGGGACGCCGTCACCGCGCCCGCCGGGTTCGTTCCCCCGGCGTCGGCGGCCGGACCGCCGGACCCGCCGCCTGACCGGGCCGTCGTCGACGCCTCGGGCGGCGGAGACCAGGGTGACCCAGGAACCGAACTTCGCGCGGGGAACGCGCGGATCGCCCCCGCGCCCACCGCCGGACCGGCCGGCAGCCCACCCCGGCCTGCGCGCGCACGGGTACGGCCGGTGGGCCGGGGGCGGCTCGGCGTGCTGGCGCTGGGCGTGCTGGTCCTCGTCGTGGTCGGGTCCACGGCCGGGGACGGCACGACGGGCGGGCGGGACACCCGGAGCTGGACGAGTGGCCCGGTCACCGTCGCGCTGCCGCCCGGATGGCGGGCCGTCGGCACCGGCTGGGCCGGCCGGTACGGCGACGACGGCCGACTCGAACCGGCCCTGGTGATGTCGCCCGAGCCGCACCGGTGGGCGGTCGACCCGAGCGTGCCGGGCGCCTTCGTCGGCCTGTCGGCCGGCATCGCCGCGCGGACCACCCCGGCGGGATTCGTCGCCGAGCGTCCGCACGCGGCCTGTGCCGCCGCGCCGGTACGCCGTACCCGCCAGGCGGGCGTGGAGTGGGTGGTGGCCCGGTTCACCTGTGAGGAGGGCCGGCCCGAGATCGTCGAGGCCGCCGGGCTCGCGCCCGGCCGCGCCGGCCTGATCTACGCGCAGGTCACGCCCCCGGCCGACAGTCGGCCCGACTTCGTCGACACCCTCCTGGCCGGGGTGCGGGTGCGGTGAGCCCGCCGGTCAGCGCGCCACCACGGTGACCGTGTGCGTCGTGCCGCCCTGCGGGATCAGCACGGCCACGGTGCCGGGGCGGACGAACCGGATGTCGACCACCCCCGCCTCGTAGCTGCGGGAGACCAGGTCCTCCCGGTCCACGGTCACCTCGCCCGGGCCGATGCCGATGATCCGCAGCACCCCGCCGGTGGCGAAGCAGAGCGAGGTGAGCAGCGCCAGCTCGGTCTCGGCCAGCACCACGTCGTGGCGTACCGCCCCGAAGCAGGTGCCGGGCGGCCCGCTCGGCGACCGCGTCGCGTCCGGCGTACGCCCGGCGGTGGCGGTCGGGCGCGCGACCGGCGGGGGCCGTCGGGGCGGGGGGACGACGGCCGACGTGCCGGGCGCGGGCGGCGGGGCGGACGACGGGGAGGCGGACGGCGCGACGGGCGACGGCGGGCCGGGGGAGCGGGAGGCCGGCGTGGCCGGCGCCTGCACGGGCAGGGGCGAGACGGGCGTGCCCGCGCCGCCGCACCCCGCCAGCGGCAGGGCCACGGCCACGGCGAGCACCGCGACCCCGACGAGCCGCGGCGCGCTCACCGCCGCCCCCGCTCGGCGGCGGGCTCGCCGGAGAGCCGGTGCCGCAGCTGGCGGCGGGCCTCGTGGATGCGTGACTTGACGGTGCCCTCGGGCACGCCGAGCAGGGCGGCGATCTCCCGGTAGCCCAGCCCGAGCACGTCGCGCAGGCTCACCGCCTCGGCCAGTTCGGGGCGCAGCGCGTCGAGCGCGTCGAGCAGGTCGAGCCGGGTGCCGGCGACCACGCTCGTGCGGCGCGGGTCCACCGGCTCCGGCAGCGGCACGCCGCCGGCCTCCACCAGCCAGCGCCGGCGCAGCGCCCGGTAGGTGGAGCGGGCCCGGTTGGCCGCCAGGCGGTAGAGCCAGGTGTGGAACGACGAACGGCCCTCGAACCGGCCGACGCCCCGGGCCAGCGCGAGCAGCGTGTCCTGGCACGCCTCCTCGGCGTCCTCCCGGTGGGGCAGCAGACGGGCACAGAGCCGCAGCACCTCCGGGCGGACCGCGACCAGCAGTGCGTCGAGCGCCGCGCCGTCGCCGTGCGACGCCGCCTCGGCCAGCTCCTCGACACCGTCCGGGAGGGGCACCAGGTCGTCCAATGCTCGCCGGATACCGTCCGTCAAGGCTACGGCCGCCGGCGCCGCACGGGGGCCCGCGAGTCCGGCAACCGACTGTCGGAGGCCGGCGCCGCGGCGGTGCCGGAGATCACGAGGCCCCGGCGCCGGGACTGACCGCGCGGCGTCTGGAGCCGCCTTCGGCGGCGGCGATAGGGTAGGCCGTCCGAGCTCGACCAACCCATGAACCGACCCGGGGGGCGCCACGCATGGGCGATTCGTTCGCGCATCTGCACGTGCACACGGAGTACTCGATGCTCGACGGGGCGGCCCGGCTGAAGGACCTCTTCGCCGAGGTCAAGCGGCAGGGCATGCCGGCGGTGGCGATGACCGACCACGGCAACATGCACGGCGCGAACGACTTCTACAAGCAGGCGATGGCCGCCGGCGTCACCCCGATCCTCGGCATCGAGGCGTACGTGGCGCCCGAGTCGCGGTTCCACAAACAGCGGGTGCGCTGGGGCCGACCGGAGCAGAAGAGCGACGACGTCTCCGGCAGCGGCGGCTACACCCACATGACGATCTGGGCGAAGGACAAGATCGGCCTGCACAACCTCTTCAAGCTCACCAGCCGGTCCTTCACCGAGGGGTTCTTCGTCAAGTGGCCGCGCATGGACGCGGAGCTGCTGGCCGAGAACTCCGCGGGGTTGATGGCCACCACCGGCTGCCCCTCCGGAGAGGTGCAGACCCGGCTGCGCCTGGGCCAGTACGACGAGGCGCTCAAGGCCGCCGCGCGATACCAGGAGATCTTCGGCAAGGAGAACTACTTCCTGGAGGTCATGGACCACGGCATCAGCATCGAGCGCCGGGTCCGCCAGGAGCTGCACGACATCTCGCGCAAGCTGGACATCCCGCCGGTGGTGACCAACGACTCGCACTACACGCACGAGTCCCAGGCCGAGGCGCACGACGTGCTGCTCTGCGTGCAGACGGCGGCGAACGTCGCCGACCCCAACCGGTTCCGGTTCGACGGCAGCGGCTACTACATCAAGTCCGCCGACGAGATGCGCGCCGTCGACAACTCCGACCTGTGGCTGGAGGGCTGCCGCAACACCCTGCTGGTGGCCGAGAAGGTCGACCCCGCCGGGATGTTCGAGTTCCACAACCTGATGCCCCGCTTCCCCGTCCCCGAGGGGGAGACCGAGGAGTCCTGGTTCCGCAAGGAGACGTTCGCCGGGCTGGAGCGGCGCTACCCCGGCGGCATCCCCGAGGGGCACGTCAGGCAGGCCGAGTACGAGCTGGGCGTCATCACCCAGATGGGCTTCCCGTCGTACTTCCTCGTGGTCGCCGACTTCATCCAGTGGGCCAAGAACCAGGGCATCGCGGTCGGCCCCGGCCGTGGCTCGGCCGCCGGCTCGCTCGTGGCGTACGCGCTGGGCATCACCGACCTCGACCCGATCCAGCACGGGCTGATCTTCGAGCGTTTCCTCAACCCCGAACGCGTCTCGATGCCGGATGTCGACATCGACTTCGACGAGCGTCGGCGCGGCGAGGTCATCAAGTACGTCACCGACAAGTGGGGCGAGGACAAGGTCGCCCAGATCGCCACCTTCGGCACGATCAAGGCGAAGGCCGCGATCAAGGACTCGGCCCGGGTGCTCGGCTACCCGTACGCGGTCGGCGACCGGATCACCAAGGCGATGCCCCCGGCGGTGATGGGCAAGGACATCCCGCTGGAGGGGATCTTCGACCCCAAGCACCCCCGTTACGCCGAGGCCGGCGAACTGCGGGGCATGTACGAGGCCGAGTCGGACGTCAAGAAGGTCATCGACACGGCCCGGGGCATCGAGGGGCTGATCCGGCAGACCGGCGTGCACGCCGCCGGCGTCATCATGTCCGCCGAGCCGATCGTCGACCACATCCCGCTGATGCGCCGGGACTCCGACGGGGTCATCATCACCCAGTTCGACTACCCGACGTGCGAGTCGCTCGGGCTGTTGAAGATGGACTTCCTCGGCCTGCGCAACCTGACGATCATCGACGACGCGGTGAAGAACATCCAGCTCAACCACGGCAAGGAGCTGGACCTGCTGGCCCTGCCGCTGGACGACAAGCCCGCGTACGAGCTGCTGGCCCGGGGCGACACCCTGGGCGTGTTCCAGCTCGACGGCGGGCCGATGCGCTCCCTGCTGCGGATGATGAAGCCGGACAACTTCGAGGACATCTCCGCCGTCCTCGCGCTCTACCGGCCCGGCCCGATGGGCGTCGACTCGCACACCAACTACGCGCTGCGCAAGAACGGCCTCCAGGAGATCACCCCGATCCACCCGGAGCTGGAGGAGCCGCTGCGGGAGATCCTCGCGCCCACCTACGGCCTGATCGTCTACCAGGAGCAGGTGCAGCGCGCCGCGCAGATCCTCGCCGGCTACACGCTCGGCCAGGCCGACCTGCTGCGCCGCGCGATGGGCAAGAAGAAGAAGGAGATCCTCGACAAGGAGTTCATCCCGTTCCGCGACGGCTGCCGCGAGCGGGGCTACTCCGACGAGGCGATCCAGAAGGTCTGGGACGTGCTGGTCCCGTTCGCCGGCTACGCCTTCAACAAGGCGCACTCGGCGGCGTACGGGCTCGTGTCGTACTGGACGGCGTACCTGAAGGCGCACTACCCGGCCGAGTACATGGCGGCGCTGCTCACCTCCGTCGGCGACGACAAGGACAAGATGGCGCTCTACCTGTCGGAGTGCCGGCGGATGCGCATCCAGGTGCTGCCCCCGGACGTGAACACCTCCGCCGGGCCGTTCACCCCGGTCGGCAAGGAGATCCGCTTCGGCCTCGGCGCGGTGCGCAACGTCGGCGCCAACGTCGTGGCCGCGATCATGCGCTGCCGCGACGACAAGGGCGAGTACGCCGACTTCTACGACTTCCTGTCCAAGGTCGACGCCGTGGTCTGCAACAAGAAGACCATCGAATCGCTGATCAAGGCCGGGGCGTTCGACTCGCTCGGGCACTCCCGCAAGGCGCTGCTCACGGTGCACGCGGAGGCGATCGACGCGTACGCCGACGTCAAGCGCAAGGAGGCCGTCGGCCAGTACGACCTCTTCGGGGCCGGCTTCGGCGACGCCGACACCAACAGCACCACGGTGATGCCGGTGATCGGCGACGGCGAGTGGGACAAGCGCGACAAGCTCGCCTTCGAACGCGAGATGCTCGGCCTCTACGTCTCCGACCACCCGCTCTTCGGCCTGGAGCACGTGCTCGGCGCGGCCGCGGACTGCACCATCGCCTCCCTGTCGGAGGAGGGCACCGTCCCGGACGGGGCCGTGGTCACCCTCGCCGGCATCCTCTCCGGAGTGCAGCGGCGGGTCACCAAGCAGGGCCGGGCCTGGGCGTCGGCCACCCTCGAGGATCTCGCCGGCGGCGTGGAGGCCCTCTTCTTCCCCAACACCTACGAGGTGATCGGGCAGTACATCGCCGAGGACGCCATCGTGGTGGTCAAGGGCCGGGTGGACCGGCGCGACGACACCCCACGGATCATGGCGATGGACATGTCCATGCCGGACGTCAGCAGCACCCCGGGGAGCAAGCCGATCACCCTGACCATCCCGGTGCACCGGTGCACCCCACCGCTGGTGGAGCGGCTCAAGGAGACCCTCGTGCTGCACCCGGGCGACACCGAGGTGCACGTCAAGCTGCTCAACGGCGGCCGGACCACCACCCTGCGGCTGGGCCCGTTCCGGGTGGCGGCCACCACCGCGCTGATGGGCGACCTGAAGAGCGTCCTCGGCCCCGCCAACGTCAGCTGATCGGGGCGTGACCGTGCCCGCGGGGGAGGCCACCGCGAGTTCCCTGCGGGTCCGCGACCTGGTGCCGGACTTCCTGGCGTACGCGCGCCGCGCGGCGCACGCCCCCCGGCAGCGGTGGGCGCAGCTGTGGCGGACGCACTACCTGGCACCCCACCACGACCTGTACGCGGCGCTGGACCGCCGGGGCGACTGGTCCCGGGCGGTCGATGTCGAAGGTGTCCTGGAGCGGCTGCACGGGCGGGAGGCGGTGTTCGCCGCGCGCGCGGAGCGGCTGGCCGCGCTGCTGCCCGCCACCGTCGCCGGGGTGGGCCGGGCGATGGGCTGGCCGGGCGACGGGGATCCGCTCGACTGTGTCCTGCTGGTCGGGCTGGAACAGGCCAACGGCTGGGCCGACGAGTTCCGGGGCCGGCTCGCCCTGTTCCTCGCTGTCGAGCGGCTCGGCGAGCCGGAGCACGACGAGCTGCTGGTCCGGCACGAGGTGGCGCACGTGGTGCACGACCGGCTGGCCCGCATCCGGGACTGGCCGGAGCACGGCGTCGCCCACGCGCTGCTCGTCGAAGGGCTGGCCACCCGGGTGACGGCCGAGCTGGACCCGCGACGACCGGACGACGAGTACCTCTGGATGGGCGCCACGCACCGGCAGTGGCTCGCCGACTGCCGGCGCCGCTGGCCGGAGATCCTGCACCGGATCGCCGCCGACGTGGACGCCACCGACCTCGACCGGTACGCCGCCTGGTTCCTCATGCGCGACAGCGCCCACCGGGGCGACCTGCCGCGCCGCTGCGGCTACCTGGTCGGCCTGGAACTGGTCCGGCTCCTCCGCGAGCGTCATCCGCTGCACGAGATCGCCTCCTGGGACCTCGACCGGGGACGCGACGAGGTGCGACGAGGTCTGCACGCCCTGCGCGCGGCGACCTGAAGGCGCCATCGAGGCCGCGAGCGCGGGATTGGCCATCGGAGGCACCCGGTCGGGTGGCTAGCGTCGGCGTTGTGGACATCACCCAGGCACAGAAGTTGTGGCAGCCGCAGCCGGGTTGGCTGAACACCGCCAGCTTCGGGCTTCCCCCCGAGCCGGCGTGGGAAGCGGTGCAGGAGGCGCTGGCCGACTGGCGGGCCGGGCGTACCTCGTGGGAGGGCTGGGGCCTGGCCACCGAGCGCGCCCGGGCGGCGTTCGCCGGCCTGGTGGGGGTCCCGGTCGCCGACGTCGCGGTCGGCAGCACGGTCTCCCAGTTGCTGGCCCCGGTCGCCGCCGCCCTGCCCGCCGGCGCGACCGTCGTGGTGCCGGAGGTCGAGTTCACCTCCAACCTCTTCCCGTGGCTCGTGCAGGCCGAGCGGGGCGTGCGGGTGCGCACCGTGCCGCTGGCCGGTCTCGTCGACGCGATCGACGCCGACACGGACCTGGTCGCGTTCAGCCTGGTGCAGTCGGCCGACGGCGCGGTCGCCGCGTACGCCGAGATCGTTGCGGCGGCCCGGGCGCACGGCGCGCTCGTCGCGGTCGACGCCACCCAGGCGTGCGGCTGGCTGCCGTTCGACGCGAGCCTGGCCGACGTGGTCACGGTCGGGGCGTACAAGTGGTTGATGTCCCCGCGCGGCTCCGCGTTCGCCTACCTGGCGCCCGCGCTACGCGAGCGGCTGCGGCCCGACGCCGCCGGCTGGTACGCGGGGGAGGACCCGCACGCCTCCTACTACGGTCCGCCGCTGCGCCTGGCCGCCGACGCCCGTCGCTTCGACATCTCGCCGGCCTGGTTCAGCTGGGTTGGCACGGCTCCCGCCCTGGAACTGGTCGCCGAGATCGGCGTGGCGGCCGTGCAGGCGCACGACGTCGCGCTGGCCAACCGGTTCCTCACCGGGCTGGGCCGGCCGCCGGGGGAGAGCGCGATCGTCGCGGTGGAGGTGCCGGGCGCGGCGGAGCGGCTGGAACGGGCGGGCGTCCGGGCGGCGGTCCGCGCCGGCCGGGTGCGGGCGTCCTTCCACGTCTACTCCACCGAGGCCGACGTCGACCTCGCCCTGGACGCCCTCACCGGCTGAACCGGGCGCGCCCGCGGAGCGGGGTCGACGCCGCCCGGCCCGTCACTTGGCGCCGGTGACGATTCCGGGGTTGATGCAGAGGCCGGGGTTGCTGCCGTTGCGCTCGGCGATCTCCAGGCACCGCGACACCTTGTCCACCTTCGCGTTGGTCTCGGTGATCTGCTTCTGGATGGCGGCGTTCTTCCGGTCCTGCTCCAGGTTGCGGGTCTGGGCGAGCTTGTCCTGGAACGCCTTGATGTTGCCCTCGGTCTTGTCGTCGTGGTTGACCCGGGTGATCGTCACCGACAGGATGTCGACGTCGCTGGCGAGCCGCGACTCCGCGCTGGTCTTGATGCTCTCGGCGAAGGGCTTCAGGTCCACGTTCAGGCTGCCGGTGTTCGAGTCGATCTTCTCCAGCGGGTTGTACGTGGCGAAGGCGTCGTTGACGGCGCTGTCGAGCTGCACGCCCACCCGCTGCCCCCGGAAGCTGTCGAAGTCGCCCTTGTAGTCCATGAACTGCTTCGGCGCGTTCTCGGGCTTGACCTGCCACTCGACGAGCACCTCGACGCAGGCGTCGGCGAGGGTGCCGGTGCGGACCCGGACGCAGTGGTCCCCGCCGATGTGGTCGTACTTCTGCCGGCCCGCGTCCCACTCGCCGACCTTGTGCCAGGGGGCGACCCACTTCAGGCCGGAGCCGGTGACCTTGCCCGTCGGCTTGTTGAAGCTGGTGACGATGCCGACCGAGCGGATCGGCACGGAGTGGGCGCTGGAGCCGACGATGAACACGACCGCGCCGACGAGGCAGGCGAACGCCACCAGGGTGGCGGTCCCCTTCGTCGACGTCTTCGGGGCGGCGAGCGCCAGCAGGCCGGAGACCACCAGGCCGACGGCGAAGATGATCGCAACAGTGAAGCCGAAGGGCATTCGCTCGGCACCTTTCGCGGGAGGGGCCCATCACCCTAGGGGCATCGGTCAAGGCGGGGCGCAGGTGGAGTAGGCCGTGGCGCACCCACATGACCGTGGTACGCAGCCGCCAGGAAATCGTCATCATCGATGTCGATGGGCGTGCCGGCCCGGCGGCGGGGTGGCGTTCCGGCACGGCCCGGCGGCCCGGAATGTGGCTGACATCGACATAGTTCGACGTCCCGGCGTCGCCGTAGGTTTCCAGCACGCGACGGCCATGTGACCCCGGTCACCGAGCCGGCCGTCGCCGGACCTACGGAGGAGTAGGCGATGGCCGGGCAAGCGCTCCTGTCGGCCCGCGGGCTGACGCGTGACTTCCGGGGTTTCCGGGCGGTCGACGGGGTCGACCTCGACGTCGCGGCGGAGAGCGTCCACGCGCTCGTCGGCCCGAACGGCGCCGGGAAGACCACCCTGTTCAACCTGCTCACCGGCTTCCTGCGGCCCAGCGGCGGACGGATCGAGCTGGCCGGTGACGACATCACCGGGCTGCCCCCGGAGCGGGTCGCCCGGCTCGGGGTCGCCCGGTCGTTCCAGATCACCAGCCTCTTCCCGCAGCTCTGCGCGCGGGAGCACGTCGAGCTGGCGTTGCAGAGCCCGACCGGGCTGGGCTGGCGGTTCTGGCGCTCGGCGAAGCTGATGCGCCGCTACGCCGACCGGGCCGGCGAGCTGCTCGACATGGTCGGGCTGGCCGAGCTGGCCGAGGCCCCCGCCGAGGCGCTGGCGTACGGGCGCAAGCGGGCGCTGGAACTGGCCATCGCCCTCGCCCTGGACCCGAAGGTGCTGCTGCTCGACGAGCCGACCGCCGGGATGGGGCTGGAGGACGTCGACCGCACCGTCGAGCTGGTCGCGCGGGCCCGGCGGGGCCGGACGGTGGTGCTGGTCGAGCACAACATGAGCGTCGTCGGGCGGCTCGCCGACACCGTCACCGTCCTGCAGGCCGGCAAGGTCCTCGTCGAGGGCCCGTACGAGCAGGTGCGCGCCGACGAGCGCGTGATCACCGCCTACCTGGGAGCCGCCGATGCTGCGCATTGAGAACCTGTCCGCCTGGTACGGCGAGGCGCAGGTGCTGCGGGAGGTCAGCCTCGACGTCGCCGCAGGTGAGGTGGTCACCCTCGTCGGGCGCAACGGCGCCGGCAAGTCCACCCTGCTGCGCTGCGTGATGGGCCTGCACGCCGGCCAGCGCGGCAGGATCGAGCTGGACGGGCGCGACGTCGGCAGGCTGCCCGCGTACCGGCGGGCGCGGTTGGGGCTCGGTTGGGTCCCCGACGACCGGGGCAGCTACGCCACGCTGAGCGTGACGGAGAACCTCACCCTGCCGCCGACCGTCGGCCCCGACCCGTGGTCGCTGGAGCGCGTGTACGAGGCGTTCCCCGCCCTGCACCAGCGGCGCGACTCGGCGGCCACCATGCTCTCCGGCGGCGAGCAGCAGATGCTCGCGCTGGCCCGGGTGCTGCGGATGGGCGCCCGGCTGCTGCTCTGCGACGAACCGACCGAGGGACTCTCGCCGCTGCTCGTGCGGCAGGTCGGCGACCTCCTGCGCGAGGCCAAGCGGCACGGGGTGACCGTGCTGCTGGTCGAACAGAACCTGCACTTCGCCACCGGCGTCGCCGACCGGCACTACCTGCTGGCCGAGGGGCGCGTCGTGGAGGCGATGGACAACTCCGAGGTCCGCTCCCGGGAACGCGAACTGCTGTCGTACCTCGGCATCTGAATTTCCGATTCGACGACCCGCGCGGCGCGCGGGGTGGAGGGATGGGCATGCGTAGGACGGTGGGTGTGGCCGCCGCTTCGGCGGCGGCGATGGTGCTGGTCGCGGGCTGCGGCGGCGGTGGTCCCCAGGCGGGCGGGGACCAGAAGCTGACCGGCGACAGGATCGTGCTGGGCGTGCTGAACGACCAGTCCGGCGCGTACTCCGAACTGTCCGGCAGGAACTCGGTCAAGGCCGTGGAGATGGCCATCGCCGACTTCAAGGCCAGGCACGGCGACAAGGCGGTGACGAAGGACATCACCGTGCAGACCGCCGACCACCAGAACAAGCCCGACATCGCCAACACCAAGGCCGCCGAGATGTACGACCGCAAGGGCGTCGACCTCGTGCTCGACGTGCCCACCTCGTCGGCGGCGGAGAAGGTGGCCGACGTCGCCAAGGAGAAGAAGAAGCTCTACTTCAACATCGGCGCGGCGACCACCACGCTGACCGGCGCGAAGTGCAACAGGTACACGTTCCACTACGCCTACGACACCTACATGCTGGCGAACGGCACCGGCCGGAGCACCACCGAGCAGGGCGCGAAGAACTGGTACGTGCTCTACCCGAACTACCAGTTCGGCCAGGACATGGAGAAGAGCTTCTCCACCGCGATCACCGCCGCCGGCGGACGGGTCGTCAACAAGGACGCCGCGCCCTTCCCGAACACCACGGGCGACTACTCCACCTTCCTGCTGAAGGCGCCCACGCTCGACCCGAAGCCCGACGTGCTCGGCACCATGCAGGCCGGCGCCGAGCTGGTCAACGTGGTCAAGCAGTACAACGAGTTCAAGCTGCGGGAGAAGGGCGTCGGGCTGGCCGTCGGCCTGATGTTCCTTACCGACATCCACTCGCTCACCCCGGCCGCGCTGGCCGGCACCACCTACACCGACGCCTGGTACTGGAACTTCGACGCGAAGAACCGGGAGTTCGCCGACCGGTTCCAGGCCGAGACCAGCACCCGGCCGACCTTCGCGCACGCGGCCAACTACTCCGCCGCGACGCAGTACCTGGAGGCCGTGCAGGCTGCCGGCACCGACGACGCCGACGCGATCGTCGACGCGCTGGAGGGCAAGACGATCGAGGACGTCTTCCTGCGCAACGGCAAGATCCGCGCAGAGGACCACCGGGTCGTGCACGACGCGTACCTGGCCCAGGTGAAGCCGCAGTCCGAGGTCACCGAGCCGTGGGACTACGTCAAGGTGCTCAAGACCATCCCGGCGGCCGAGGCGTTCGCCGCCCCGTCCTCGGAATGCAAGCTGTGACGGGCTTCCTGCAGAACACGTTCAACGGGCTGGTGAGCGGGGCGTTCTACGCCCTGCTCGCCCTCGGGCTCGCGGTCATCTTCGGCATGCTGCGGGTGGTCAACTTCGCCCACGGGGCGTTCTACATGCTGGGCGCCTTCGGCGCGTACGTGCTGCTCACCGAGGCGGGCGTGCCGTTCTGGGCGGCGTTGGTGATCATGCCGGTGGGGCTGGCCCTGGTGGGCATGGCACTGGAGCGGGCCCTCATCCACCGGCTCACCCGGCTCGACCCGCTCTACAACTTCCTGCTCACCTTCGGCCTGACGCTCATCCTGCAGGACCTGGTGAAGCTCCGCTACGGCGTGCAGTCCAGCCCGTACGAGACCCCGTCCGCGCTCAGCGGGTCGGTCGACTTCGGGCTCTTCGACTTCCCCACCTACCGCGTCTTCATCCTCGGCTTCGCGGTCGCCGTCTGCGTCGGCGTCTGGTGGGTGCTCACCCGCACCCGGATCGGCATGGTGGTCCGGGCGTCGACCGAGCGCCCCGAGCTGACCCGGGCGTTCGGCATCGACGTCGGACGGTGGGTCACCCCGGTCTTCGGCTTCGGCATCGGCCTCGCCGGGCTCGCCGGAGTGCTGGCCGCGCCGATGCGCGCCGTGAACCCGCTGATGGGCGCCGACCTGATCATCGTGGTCTTCGCGGTGGTGGTGATCGGCGGGCTGGGCTCGATCTTCGGCTCCGTCGCCGCCGGCTTCGGCATCGGCCTCGTGCAGGCGTGGGGCGAGGCGTACCTGTCCGACTTCCCGATCGTGTCGCAGACGATCGTCTTCATCGTGATGGCCGTCGTGCTGCTCTGGCGCCCGGCCGGGCTGTTCGGCCGTGAGGAGGCACCGGCATGACGAGCACCGTCGACACCGCGACCGACACCGGTCGCCCGGCGCCGAGATCCGGGCTGGTCGCCGTGACCCGGGCCCCCGGCTGGGTCCGGTACGTGCTGCTGGCCGTCGGGCTCCTGGTGGCGTTCTGGCTGCCCAACGGGCTCTACCCGGCGGTGGCGGTGGACATCCTCTGCTGGGCGCTGTTCGCCGTCGCCGTGGACCTGCTGCTCGGCTTCACCGGGCTGATGTCCTTCGGGCACGCCGCGTTCTGGGGCGCCTCCGCGTACGTCACCGGGTTGACGGCCATCCACCTCGGCCTGCCGTTCCCGGCGGCCGTGCTGGCCGGGGCGCTCGCCGCCGCCGCGCTCGCGGTGCCGATCGGCTACCTGGCGGTGAAGCGGACCGGCATCTACTTCGCCATGGTCACCCTGGCGTTCGCGCAGATGGTCTACTACGTGGCCAACGAGTGGCGTTCGGTCACCCGCGGCGAGAACGGCCTGCAGGGCGTTCCTCGCGAGCTGTTCGGGCTGGACCTGACCGACGACTACTACTTCTACTACGCGATCCTGCCGATCGTGCTGCTCGGCCTGGCCGCCGCCTGGCGGATCGTGCACTCGCCCTTCGGCCGGGTGCTGGTCGGCATCCGCGACAACCCGGCCCGCGCCCGCGCGCTCGGCTATCCGGTGCACCGCTACAAGCTGACCGCGTTCGTGCTGTCGGGGTTCATCGCCGGGCTCGGCGGCGGGCTGTTCGCCGTCGGCCACCGCTTCGTCTCCCTCGACGTGCTGCACTGGACCACCTCCGGCAAGGCGGTCATCGTGGTGGTGCTCGGGGGCATCGGCACGCTCTGGGGCGGGGTGCTCGGCGCGGGCATCCTGGTCCGCCTGGAGGACTGGCTGTCGTTCTCCGGGTTCGAGGCGATCGGCCTGGTCACCGGCGGGATCTTCGTCCTCGTCGTACTGGTGTTCCGGCGCGGCATCTGGGGCAGCGCCGTCGCCCTGGCGACGCGCTGGGCGGCATCCCGCCGCCGGTAGTCGCCCCCGGGCGCATCCATCCGCGGCCCTTTCGACGAACCCCCGGTAGTGAACGTCTACCCGGGGGTACGTCTGGTGCTGACAGATCCCATGCCGGTCGAGGCCGTCGAGACCGCGCACAAGCAGCTCTCGCTTGCCGCCGAGGACCTCGACGCCAACCGGGTCGCCGCGCTGGTCGTCGAGGCGGCCGAGGAGTGGGGCGCGGCGGCGCTGTGGGAACAGGTCTGCGTGCCGATGCTGGCCGCGCTGCCCGGGCACACCGCCATCGAGGTCGCCGTCGAGCACGCCCTCGCCGAGGGCGTCCGGGTCGGCCTGGACGTGTTCTGCCGTGTACCGGGGCGCCCCCTGCCCACCGGCGGCGTGCTGCTGGCCGGGGCCGAACAGGAGACGCACTGCCTCGGGCTGCACGCGCTGGCCGCCGCGCTGCGCGAGCGGTCCCGGGGGAGTCTGCTGCTCGGCCCGGCACTGCCGTGGACGGCACTCGCCAGCGCCGTGTGGCGCGTCCGGCCGCGCATCGTCGTGGTCTGGGCACAGACGCCGGTCACCGGGCGCGCGTACCGCCTGGTGCGCTTCGCCCGCGACTGCCCGGCCATCCGGGTGTACGGCGCCGGCCCGGGCTGGATCGAGCCACTCGGCGCACCGGCGACCCGACTGGCCACGCTGCCCGCCGCCGTCACCGCCTGCTCCACGCCGCTGCTGTCCTGACGCGACGCGCGGCTCCGCCTTGATGCGTCGCCTGCGGGTGGGTGCGCCGATCGGCTCTGCGGTGGGTACGCGCCGCTCGGCTCCGCCGTGGGTGCGTCGCTTGGCTCTGCGGTGGTGCGTCCGGGGCCGTGACGAGTCGCGCCGCGCCCGACCGGCGTTTTCCGCCCCGGTCTACGTCGGCGATGCGGCGAGACAGTCGCGGAGCAGGCGGCGGAGCCGGTCGGGGGCCTGGACCGCGGAGATCGGGGGCCGACCGTCGACCACGAGCGAGGGCACTCCGGTGACGCCGCGCTCGGCGGCGCGGCGCTCGTCGGCCCGGACGCGGTCCGCGTAGGCGTCGCCGGCCAGCATGGTGCGGACGTCGGTGGCGTCCAGGCCGGCCTCGACCCCCAACCGTTCGAGGGTGTCCGGGGCGGCGATGTCGAGTCCCTCGGTGTGGTAGGCGCGCAGCAGCCGTTCCATCATCTCGTCGGCGAGGCCGCGGTCGGCGGCCAGGTGACCCAGTCGATGAGCGTCGAACGTGTTCACCGGTCGCGCGAGGTGCAGGTTGAGTTTCAGGCCCTCGGCCGCGCCGAGGGTGCGGATGCGGGCGATCCTGGCGGGCGCCGCGTCCGCCCACCAGTCCGCCATGGCCTCGGTCGCCGTCCGGCCCGGGGCCCGGCCCTCGTGCGGGGCGAGCTCGTAGCTGCGCCAGACGACCTCCATCCGGTGACGGTCCGGGATGCCGGTCAGGGCGGTGGCGAGGCGCCTCTTGCCGATGTAGCACCAGGGGCACAGCACGTCCGCGTACATCTCGATCTTCATGAGTTCCTCCGCGTGTGGCACGACCTGCGGTCGCTGCCGGCTCGGGCGGGTCGGATCCGGTGCGGCGCCGAGACCGGTCGGGTGGGCCGTCGGCGGCGGCGCGGTCAGGCGTCGGTCTTCTGCGGGCCGGGCCCGATCTCGCGGACGACCGTGTAGGTGGGGATGCCGCTCATCCGGGCTTCGGCCTTGCCGGACAAACCGTCCAGCGCCTCGGCGATGGCTGCCATCCGGCCCTGGGTGTCGGAGGTCGCCACGAAGTTGTCGTAGTCCGCCCTGCTCGCCCAGCGCACGATGTTGTAGACGCGGGTTCCGTCGGTGCTGACGTGGAACCGGGCCGACCGGTAACCGGGATGGAAGCGGACCCACCGCTCCTGAACGTCCGCGAAAGCGGCTACCAGTTCCCGCTGCGTGTCGGGTCCGTCCACCGTGTAGTCGATGATCGAGTAGAAGCTGGTGTCAGGGCTCATGCGTGCTCCCGTGTCGGACTCGCCAGAGGCTGTGGATCCCGACTGAGATCCTCGAACCTCATCCCAACTTGAAGTCAAGCCCCTTCGCGGAACGGTCAACGGATGTGCCGCTGGCCGGCACCCGGGCTCGGGTGCCGGCCAGCGATCCCCCTTGTGGTGGAAAGTCTGTGTCAGCTGTTGTCGGTCAGCTGTTCCAGTGCTCGGCGACGAGGTCGGCGGCCTGCTGCTCCCACTGGGCGTAGTGGTCGGGGTACGCCGACACCTGCACGGTCTGCGCGGCCTTGGTCAGGGGCATGTCCTGCCACCCGT
This sequence comes from Micromonospora sp. CPCC 205546, assembly GCF_036902715.1. NCBI lineage: Bacteria > Bacillati > Actinomycetota > Actinomycetes > Micromonosporales > Micromonosporaceae > Micromonospora > Micromonospora sp. CPCC 205546. Next base: position 228 of record NZ_JBAKHL010000055.1, on the reverse strand, counting down.
CGACCTGCTTGAGGCCCTTGAGGAACGCGGTGGTCGAGTACTGCGGGTCGGTGATCTGCTCGACGGTGCCCCAACCCGAGGACGGACGCTGCTGGAACAGGCCCTGCGAGTCGTGGTCGTTGCGGTCACCCAGGTGGCCCAGGTTCTCCAGCTTCGACTCCTGCAACGCCGTCGCGATCGACACCACCGCGGCCCGCTCGTCCATGCCGGCCTTCTTCGTCGCCGCGA